>JBFWRA010000134.1:0-7812 GCA_050249155.1 Isosphaeraceae bacterium
TGCCCCAGGTCGTCCTCGGTCACCGGGCCGTGGTGGACCTGGACCTTGAAACCCGCCGATTCCAGGAGTTTGGTGAGATCGGCCCCGAACTCGGTGAAGACGGGATAACCCGTGTCACCTCCAGGGTGTCGAATCTCGACGGTATGCCGGGTGAGCGTGCCGTCAGGGGCGAGGCTCATCCTGCGGAACGTGGAACGGACCCCCGGCAGCAGGGGGACCGTGAAGAGGTGTCGGCCCCCTGGGACAAGGACCCGGCGGATCTCGCTGAGCGCGGCGTCGAGGTCCGGGACGTGTTCCAGGGACTCCGACGTCACGACGAGGTCGAAGGATTCGTCCGCGAACGTCAATTGGGTGAGGTCCTCCGATCGAACGCCGTCGATCATCTCTCCAGGCCCCGCTCCGGGAAAGAAATCGGAATAGGTCAGGAGAGGAAGCGCGATCAGGACGTCATGCAACCCGTCCACCCGGTTGATCTCGGCCACCTGGAGCGTTCTCGCCTCCGCGGAACGAACCCATTCCCAGACCGAGGCGGCCGGCCTGGGAGGATTGCCAACGGGGTAAAGTTCCAGGAGGACGGTCGCGATTCGCCTCGCCCGGAGCTTGGCTCCGCAACGAGCGCAGTCGAGCGACTCCTTGCGGGCGAGCGCCTTTGCCAGTCGGGCAGTAAGCCCCCAAAGTTCCTCCAGCCTGGGAGAGACGACCCGTCTCCGATAGAGCCAGGCGGTGAACCGACCACAGACCTGACAGCGTCCGAATCGACCGTGCCGCAACGCGTCCAGGTATTCCAACCCGCGCCTTCCACGATGGATGGTCGCGTTCCAAACTGGCAGAAGTCGGCGTTTCCAGGCGGAACGTGTCGGCAAGGCTCCGAACCCCTCCATCGTGGACGTTCAACCCGGTGCGCCGTGACGATCCCCGGCGACGATGAGCGGCCGACCTTGACCCTCAAGGGACCGGCGACTACGATGATCTCACGCGGACGCGACGAGTGGAAGCTCCGTTAAGCGACGACGTCATAACGACCTACGACCTGGACCGGGCGAGGACGATTCGGCGATGGCCTACAGCACGGTGGTGACGCGGCACAAAACGCGCGAGGTCGGGATCGGTGGCCATGTGATTGGCGGTGACCAACCGATTTGCGTCCAGTCGATGACGACCACCAACACGTTTGACGTCGAGGAGACGGTCGCGCAGATCCATCGCCTGGAGGAGGCTGGCTGCGAGGTCGTCCGCGTCACCGTCCCAAAGAAGGAGGACGTCGAGGCTTGCCGGGTCATCCGGTCGCGAATCAGGATCCCCCTGATCGCGGACATCCATTACGATTACCGAATGGCGCTGGCCTGCCTGGAGGCGACGACCGCCGATGGGCGGCCGGCCGTGGACAAGATCCGGATCAATCCCGGCAACGTCGGTGGAGTCGACCGCTACAAGGAGGTGGTCCGCAAGGCCCGCGACAAGGGCGTCCCGATGCGGATCGGGGTGAACTCGGGAAGCCTGGAAAAAGATCTGATCGACAAGTATGGGTATCCTTGCCCCGAGGCGATGGTCGAGAGCGCCCTTCGCGCCGTCGAGATCGCCGAGTCCCTGGACTACCGATCGCTGATCGTCTCGCTGAAGGCCAGCCACGTGCCGACGGCGGTGGAGTGCTACACTCAGTACGCGGCCCAGTGTGATTACCCGACGCACGTCGGGATCACCGAGGCGGGATCGAAGGAATACGGGACGCTGAAGAGCGCCGCGGGAATCGGCGCGATCTTGCTGAAGGGGATCGGCGATACGATCCGGGTCTCACTCCTGGGCGACCCCGTGCCGGAAATCGCCGCGGGGTTCGACATCCTGCGAGCCTGCGACCGGCGCGTCACCCGTCCCGAGGTGGTCGCCTGCCCGACCTGCGGCCGGCTGGACATCGACCTGGAGCGGATCGTGGCGGAAGTCGAAGCCAAGATGGCTCACCTGAAAGATCCCTTGCGGATCAGCATCCTGGGCTGCCTGGTGAATGGGTTCGGCGAAGCGAGGGAGGCCGACCTGGGAATCGCCGCGGGGGCGGGCAAGGGGGTGATCTTCAAGAAAGGCGTGCCGATCCGCCACGTCAAGGAGGCGGACATGGTCCAGGCCCTCCTTGAGGAAGTCGCGCGGTTCCAGGAAGACACTCCGCCGTTGAAATCGTTCGCCGAGAAGGCCGAGAAAGCCGCGGGCAAGGCGGCCCTGACCGTACTGAACTGAGGACCGGCCCTACACCTGGGCGACCGCGGCGAGGGCGGAGGGAAGGTCCTCGTGGATCGGGATCAGCTTGTCGATCCGCATGGTTCGGAGAATGTCGTAGATAAATGGGTCGACATGGACGAGCGCGAGTTTGCCCTTGCGCTGATCGATTCGACGTTTGATGGTGACCAGGACGCCGACGTCGGTGCTGGCCATGTAGTTCACCGCGGCGAGGTCGATCACGAAGCGAGGGTCCTCGCGGGACTCGATCGTTTTGTAGAGCCACTCGCGCTGCGACGTGTAAACCTGGTCGCCGGTCGCCTCCTCGACGGTGAAGACCAGCACGCCGTTCGCCTCGTGAGCGCTATAGGTGAGCATGGTCGGGGTTTCCGTCATCCAGGGACGCGGCGAGTCGGCGAGCGCCGCGGCCGATCGGGGCCTGTTCGTCGGTTTTAGACGGAGTGGCCGGGCTTGTCAACGATCGCCTTTCCGACCGGGATCGGAAGCCTGTCGAACGTTTCAGGCTTGAACGAGGTCCCAGTAGAAGTCGGTGGTCCATCGGGCGATGCTGGTCCAACTGAAGAAGTGTTCGACCCGCTCCCGGGACCGTTCCCCCATTCTCTGGAGTCGCTCGGGATCGGCGAGTAATCGGTTGACGGCCTCGGCGAGGTCGGTCGCGAACCGTCCGGGGTCCCTGGGTTCGAAGTCGGTCGGGGCGATGGGCTCAAACGGCACCAGCAGCCCCGTCTTCTTGGGAACGACCACTTCCTTGATCCCCCCCACCGCGGAGGCCACCACCGGTGTGCCGCAGGCCATCGCCTCCAGGTTGATAATCCCAAACGGCTCATACACCGAGGGGCAAACGAACAGGGCGGCGTGGGTGTACAGGACGATGACGTCCTCCTTCGGTACGATCTGGCGGATCCAGACCAGGGGATTCGTCGTTTCCCGGCGCGCCTCGGACACCCGCTCCTCCATCTCCTTGCCGATTTCGGGAGTGTCCGGCGCTCCCGCGCAGAGAACGATCTGAACGCCTGGGCTGATGTGCTTCAACGCGCGGATCAGGTGGATGATCCCTTTCTGCCGGGTGATCCGACCGACGAAGAGGATGAACGGGATCGACGGGTCCACGCCGTACCGACGGAGCACGTCCGGGTTGATCGTGGGCTTGTACTGGTCCAGGTCGATCCCATTGTGAATCACTCGAATCTTCTCGAACGGAACGCCGTAAAGGTCGTGGACGTCCTGTCGCATGGACTCCGAGACGGCGATCACCCCGTCGGCGTTTTCGTAAGCGACCCGTTCGACCCAGGAACTCGCCTGGTAGGCCGTGCCAAGCTGCTCGACCTTCCAGGGGCGATGCGGTTCCAGCGAGTGCGTGGTCAGAACGAGCCGGGCCCCCGTCAGTTGCTTGACCAGGCAGCCCGCCAGATGCGCGTACCAGGTGTGGCAGTGAACCACGTCGACGTCGTCGAGGGATCCCGCCATGATCAGGTTGCGGAGCATCGTGTCGAAGAACCGGGCGTGCCTTGGGTCTCGCGAGGGCGGGACGGGCCCCTCCGGCGCGATCCCACGCACCAGGAGCTTTCCCTCGTCGACCGCTTGGTCGCCAAAGCAAAGAACCTCGACCGTGCGAATTCCCTCCGACAACCGGGTGAGTTCCCGAGTCAGATACTCCACATGCACACCCGCCCCGCCGTAAATGTGGGGCGGGAACTCGTTGGTCAGGATCGCGATACGCATCGGGGTCCGCCTTGTGATCAGTCGTGGCGCGGCACCGTGACGGTGGGTCGAGAGAATACCCACGAGGCGGTCTCGAAGCCAGCCCGGGCTCATCTCGAGGGTTCGGCGCGCTCTTTGAGCGGGGCGGGTCGGTTCAACTTCTGAGCCCAACCGAGACGTACTTCGTTTCGAGGTACGATTCCAGACCTTCGATGCCGAGCTCTCGACCCAGGCCTGACTCCTTCATGCCTCCGAAGGGACATTGTGGCGTCGCGGGCACTGGATCGTTCAGGCCGATGATCCCGGCCTCCAACCCTTCGGCCATCCGCGTGGCCACCGTCAGATCGTTCGTGAAGACGTAGGCGGCCAGGCCGTACGGCGTGGCGTTGGCGGCGGCGATCACATCGTCGATCTTCTTGAAATCGAGCAAGGGCATGACCGGAGCGAATGGCTCCTCGGTCAAGAGCCGCATCGTGCCGTTGACCTCGCGAAGGACCGTCGGCTCGAACCAGTACCCCTTGTCGAACCGAGTGGAACGTCCACCGCCGGTCAGAACCTTGGCCCCGCGCCCCTTGGCGTCGTCGATCAATCCCTGGGTCTTCTCCAGGGCCGTCTTCTCGAACATGGGACCGACCTGAACCCCGTCCTCCAGCCCGTTGCCCACCCTCAGTTTCTTGGTGAGCTCGACGGCGGCCTCGGTGAATTCCTTGGCGATGTCGTCATGGAGATAGAACCGGGAAGGGGCGATGCAGACCTGCCCGTTGTTCCGGAACTTCCCGATCACCGCGGCCTGGGCGACCTGGGCCACGTCGGCGTCGGGGAAGACGATCAGGGGGGCGTGCCCGCCGAGTTCGAGGCTCAGCCGCTTCACCTGGTCGGCCGAACGGCGGATCAGCTCCTTCCCGACCTCCGTCGAGCCGGTGAAGCTGATCTTGCGAACCGCCGCATGTTCGAAGAACGCGTCGGCCACCTGTCGGGAAGGGCCGATCACCAGGTTGGCCACGCCGTCGGGGACGCCGGCGTCCGCCAGGCATTGGAACATGTGAATCAACGTGAGAGGAGTCTGGTCCGCGGGCCGACTGACCACGGTGCAACCCGCCGCCAGGGCGGGGGCGATCTTCCGACTGGGCAGCGCGGCGGGGAAATTCCAGGGGGTGATCGTGCCGACCACGCCGACCGGGTGAGAGATCGCGTAATGCCGCTTGCTCACGTTGGACGGAGGGATGATCCGCCCGTAGGCCCGCTTGCCCTCCTCCGCGAACCACTCGAACGTGTCGGCGGCGTGGAGCACCTCGGCCTTGGCCTCGGGCAGTGGCTTACCCTGTTCCTGGGTGAGCGCCCTCCCGATCGCGTCGACACGTTCGCGAAGCAGTTCCGCGGTTTTCTTCAAGAACTTCGCCCGATCGTAAACCGAGAGGGCGCGCCAGGAGGGGAACGCCCTGGCGGCGGCCTCGATCGCCCGGTCGGCCTCGACTCGGGTTCCGTAAGCGACCTCGGCCAGAATCGACTCGTCCGCGGGGTTGACGACCTTCAGGACTCCCCCCGCGTCGGCGTCCACCCACTTGCCGTTGACGTACATCTGCGACGGAAGCTGAGTTACCGTGGCCATCGTTACCACCCCTTGTTCTCGACACGACCATTCGCTCAACCGATCGCGCCAGGTCCGGCCGACCGCTTTGGGAAGCCCCATTACCTTAACAGCCCCCCCGCGCCGGGTTCAACGCGGCAGGTGTCGGGCCCAGGAGCATTGCGAAGTTGTACGCGTTTGAGAGGCTGGGGTTTCGGGTGCCCGGGTCCAAGCGAAGCGGGGCCCGGTTTTCCCGGCGATTCCGGGCCCCGCTTCGCTTGGACCCGGGCACCCATGCCGGTGAACTCGGCTCGATCCACGACTTCGCAATCCTCCTGGGGTCGGGCCGTCCCCGCTTTGCCGACGTTCGCCCCCAGGGACCTGAGCCTCCTCACGTCACGCGTTCTCCCCATTGACTCCGCGTTCTCCATTTTCTCGACACGATCGGCATAACCCGCGAAAATCGCCCGGTTGTTGAAATACCTTCAAGTGTCGAGCGGCGCGAGGTCGATGAGAGAGCTTGGGGGATGGTCCAGGGGCGATCGGCGGCGCGGCCGTCGGGGGAGTTCCCGAGCCGCTCCCGTCCGTGATGGCAACGGATGGCTCATGAACGGACACGCTCGGAAGGGCACTTCGGGACCGCGCCGCCGGAGGATCATGACGATCGCCGTGGCGACGTTGGCAGTGGTCACGGGTTCCATTTGGCTCGGCGCCCGGGCCGAGGCGTCGAGGATTCGACCGCGAGGGATCTCGGCCAGATCCTCCTCCGCGATCTCGCGACAGGCGGCCTGGTCCCGGTTCCTGAGCGGGGGCCCGGCCCGCTGGGCGCGGACCCAGTCCCCGCCCATCCCGTCGGGAGCGAGGCTCCCGATCGTGGACGGCGGCCTCCTTCTGACTCCCTTCGTCGACTACCTGTTGTGGCGTCGCGACCTGAATCCCGCGCGGTTTGACGCCAACCATCCTCGGGTGGCCGAGGTGTTCTCGCAGCTCGCCGAGTTGCCAGCCATCGAGGCGCTCGCCACGGCGGAACCGATCGTGAGCACCCCGTTCCCCGACGTCCCGAACGCGATTTCCGCGGCGCAGGAAATCGTCCCAGAGCCGAGTGGGCTGGCGATCGGCGTGAGCCTCCTGGGAGCCTGGGCGTTCTGGAGACGACGGCACGCTCCGAAGGCCCCCTAAATCTTCCCCATCCTGCCCGGTTGGGGTGGACGATTTCGTGAACCTCGGCATAATCGCGATCTGTTTGATTTCGTCGGCGGGCGAATCGTCCGCCGAGGACCAGGCCGTCCGCGATTCAGGGTGGGTTATGACGCGAAGTGGAACGGAATCCTCACGGTGGCGTTGCCTCGCCGCGTCCGGCGTGGTCGTTTGGCTGGGATTTACCTCGGGAACGATCGCCGAGGCCGCTCCCCTCTCGAGTCGACCCCGCCCGTTCATCGAGGCTCGGAAGCAGCTCCTTCGATTCTGGGCGGAGGGTCCCTCACGCTGGTCGACGGCGGACCCGATCCCGCGTTTCCCCTCGATCAGGCTGCTCACGGAGCCTGACGGAGACCTTCGAAACAATCCGCTCGTCGGTTCATTGCGACGTCGACGCGATCTCAACGCCGCTCGATTCGACCGGACCTACTTCCGCATCTCCCCGCTGTTTCAACCGCCGCAGGCGCCGCCCACGGTGGCCGAGGTCCGCCAGTACCTGGTCACGTTCGCCCTGCCCAGAACCGCGGCGTTCCAGGTCTTGATCCCTCCCGAATCCAACACGTCGCCGATCCTCGCCGAACAGAACTTCTCGGGGGAGCCTTCTCCCGCGCCGGTGCCGGAACCGTCGACACTCGCCACGTCGCTCACGCTCTGCGCGGTGGCCGGCGGGTGGTGGCGCGGGAGACGTCGGGCGGGGTGAGGTCGTCGATCACCCCCGAGGTGTTCGGTCCGTCGAACCCGCGCGCGCCCTCGGTTCGGCATGGTCCCTTATGTTACACTCGGGGCGAGTGAACGTGGGGCCGCGGGGACTTGTCTTTCGTTTGGGACGATCCCGACGCGACCCTGGTCGGCCATCTCGCCCAGGGCGGGACGCGCGCGCTCCCGGAGAGGACCTTGCTGACGATGACCGACCCCGAAGCGCCTCGTTTTTACGTGACCACCGCGATCGACTATCCCAACAGCCGCCCTCACATCGGAACCGCGTTTGAGAAGATCGGAGCGGACGTCCAGGCGCGGTTCCGTCGGATGGAGGGCCGCGACGTTCACTTTCAGATGGGCAACGACGAGAACACGATCAAGGTCTCCCAGGCCGCCGCCAAGCTCAACCTGGAGCCCAAGCC
>JBFWRA010000135.1:0-7770 GCA_050249155.1 Isosphaeraceae bacterium
GCCTCGACCGTGATGGATCGGATTCTCGGCGAGGATTCCGAACTGCGCGAGTTGTGGGAGGAGGGGGAGGGGGACCAGTGGCGAGCGTCCGTCGAGGAGCTACGCCAACGATTGCTCGGCTGACCTCACGCCGAGGCCGAGGTATTCGCCGCGTCCCCGTTTCAGGTCCGCATCGGCCGGGGCCTGAGGCGGAACACCCCAGAGCGGTTCACGAGGGCTCCCACCCCTGGGCGTTCCGCCCCAGGCACCTGGCGTCGAGCCAAGAGGAGATCCATCGTTGGTTGCGTGGAGGCGAAGGTTCGAGGCACCGCCCAAACTTCGAGGCGGTTTTCCCTGTCGGGGCTTTCGGTGGGTGGCTGGGGTCTCGGGACGAGACCCCGGGGTGACGGCCAGCGGTCGAGCTTGACCTCTCATCGCACAATGTGACTCGCGTTCCCATATAACCTCTCCACCAAGCCCGTTCACGGCGCGCGAGTCGAGACCCTGGTCCCCGATCGATACTTCGGGGTCTCGTCCCAAGATCCCAGGCACCCGGCCTGGCCAGTCGGTTCCGAGGTGGTTAATGGTCGGTCCGCTGGGAGGGCGGCTTCGGGTACTGACGCTCAAGGTGGTCCAGCAGGTCGGGGCGGAGGTCTCCGTGCGAGTCGAAGCTCCGAGCCCGACGCTGGATCGCGCGATGCCAGACGACGTCGCCCGCCTCGCCAAGAACGAAGAGGCTCGCCAGGAGCAGCGACCACCGCCAACCCCCGCGGCGGCCGATCGCCGCGACGCCCTCGGCCATCGGCATGAGGAACGCGGGGGTCAGGTAGATCAGCAATCGTCCATGAAACGGGTAGAGTCTCAGGGCCGAGGCCGCGAGGGCCAGGACGATGGGACCGGCCAGGATCCACAGCCCTCCGGGCCATCGCCTGCCCAGCGACACGAGCCCGGCGAGCCAGCAGGCGGCGGCGAGCCCCGCGGTGTAGGGCGGGGGAAGCGGGGTCAGGATGCCGCCCGGATTGATGAAGGCATTGGCCAGCGCCAGGCCCAGCCGCGACAGATCCGCCAGCGAGCGCGGAGGAAGGGGGAGGAAGGCGAAATCCCACCATTCCCAGATGAAGCTGCCGCGGCTCAGGGTCGAACGGCTCAGCACGTAGCACCCACTGAAGCTGACCACCCAGGCCAGGCCGGTCGCCAGGAGCAGGACCGTCCCACGTCGATCCCCCTTGCGTATCGCCGATCCGATGAGTTGGAGCCCCACCACCGCGAGTGGGAAGACCACCGTGAATGAGAACCAGGGCGCGACCATTCCGAAGACCACGAGCGCCCGGAATCGGTCACGGCTCAGGACCGCCGGCGGTGCTGGCGCGGCGAGCAAGAGCGCGGCCAGGCTCAGCATCAGGTCGCACGAATACTGCTTGGTCTCCGCCGAGTAATAGAGCAGAACGTGTCCCATCGCGAACAGAGCCACCGCCAGTGGCACGGCCCGGGGGTCCAGGTACCGTCGCGACACGGCGTGGACCAGGAACATCGAAATCAGGCCGCAGAGCAGTGGGAACAGCCGCGCCGTGGCCTCGACCTCCCAGGGCAAGCGCACCAGCAGGCGCTCGACCACCAGAAACCCGGGGGGAGCCATCTGCTCCTCCACCAGCACTTGAGAGAAGTCGAAGACCGCGCGCCCCTGGAGGCTCTTCAGGAGCGAAACCTCGTCGAGATAGAGCCGGCGGAAATCGGCGTACTCGGCGATCCGGAGCGCCACGCCCAGGAACACCATGACCCAGGCGAGGCCCTCGAGCGTCGGTCGGGGGATGCGCGAGGCCGACTTCGAGAGGCGAGCCGATCGCCCCGATTCACGACCGTCGGCGGTTTCGAGAGACGGTCCCCTCATCCGTTGTTTCGCCTGTGTATCACCCATGGGCGTCCCACCGCGCCACGCGGGCGTGAAATGATCTACGGATCGCCGCGCGGAGAAGTTTAAACACGAGGTGATCGGCGGGCGGCTGGGGTCTCGGGACCAGACCCCGGGGTGAGGGCCAGGAGTCGAGCCTGCCCGCTCACAGTGTCACTCGCGTCCCCCGCGACCAATGAACCATGCCCTTACGCCGCGAACGGGACGCGACCCCGGTCCCAGGTTGATACGCTGGGGTCTCGTCCCGAGACCCCAGCCATCCGCCCGCCAGCTCCTCGGCAAGAACGTGAACGACTCGACATGGCCCCGCCGCTCGCACTCGAATCGGAGTCGACAACCCGGGCGCTGGTGTCCTGAGCCAGAAGTTCATTCAAGCATCCTGAGCGGGCGATCGTGCGCGATACCGATCCAGTGCCGGCAAGAAGGCTTGTCTGAGTTATTCAACGAACTTGCAACTCGAAACACTAGCGAGTCTCTCGCTTGAAGACGATCGAGACGCTCTTGGCGCCCGGAATCGACTTCAAGACAAGCGGACGCGCAACCCCAGGGCCCGTGGTGATATAGCACAAGCGGAAGGTATCCTCCGTCAGCTCATAAACACCCTCCCACTTCTGTTCAATTCCTCCCGGCCCCTTGCCAGTCCAATCGAACAGTCGAGGGCTCAGACCGTGGAGACGGAATGTTCCACCATACGTTCCCGGCTGTCCATTGAAGCCGACTCGATCGATTGTGAATCGAGTTCCGCTGACGACGAGGCGCTTATTCATCTTCCGCAACTGGTCTCGCGTGAGTGGATTCCCGTTGATCTCCTCGGAAATCGACACCCATCGCCCTTGAAGTTCCTTGACGTCGTCAGCGGCGTCGGCTTTCGCCGCGGCGGCCTGCTCCGCACCGGTGCTTTCAGCCGCCTCAGGATCAAAATTGCGGATCACAAAAATCTGAGGTGGCTTGCCTTCGATCGGGCGATTCAAGAACAGCTCGTTGGTGGCGCTCACATATCGCGGGAACGTTCCCACAAGCGGCTTGCCATCGATCCAGATCGGAATCGGGCGGCCGAATCCATCTCCCTCCGCTCGCATGACGGCGATTTGATTGAAGACGTCCCAGAACGCCCTGTCTGGCACGTCATCGTGAAGAATCCCGAAGGCATAGGCACCGTCGGAAGTGACTGAGAAATGACGGATCTTCTTCCGGGAAGGAATGTCGATCTTCACCGGCGTCGGACCGGTCCACTTCGCCGTCCGGCTGGGGCGTGTGAATTTCACCTGCTCCACCGGCGTCCCTGGCTTCGACTTGTCGACGTGGAGCGTCAGGTCGTCCCCTCCGAAGCAGGGAACGGCGAGGAACCCATGTCCCTGTAGCTCGGCGATCTTCCGCGGCCGGTTGAAGGCCGCCGTCAACGAAGCGCGTCGCGTGGAGTGCAGTCCTTCGGGAAGCAGGAGAATCATTTCCAACCCGTCCGACGTGACCGTCATGTCGCCACCGTTCACGTGTTTCTTCGCATTGTCGAACAAACCGTCCTTGGTCTCCCGCGTCGCGCTCCAGATCCACCCCTTTTCCGAAATCCCGGGCTGATTTTTCCAGTAGAGGGTTAAACCGTCGGTTGACAGCCAGGGACCAGTGTGAGGCAGATCAGGCTCAGGGAGTTCGGTGATCCGCGCCATCTCCGGCACGAGCGTCGGCGACGCCTCGCCGGTCGCCTTGAAGGCCGTCACGATTTCGAGGTCCACGTTGAACGTCGCGACGCCCTTCTGACCACGTTGAATATCGGCGAGCGACGCTGGCTGACCGTTCAATGTGATCCTGGCCTTCTTCACGACGTCCAGGGTCTCATCCCTGGTGGAGCCTTCCAGCCCCGTCGTGAGCGTGATCGTGGATTTCGAGACGTCGACAGCTTTAACGGTCCCCTCGATCTGGCGATCAGCCGCCAAACTCTGTGAGCCCGCGAGCAGAAAGAGAATCCCCAAGGGAGCTGTCCAGGACGACGTCGACTTCCGCATCGCAAGTCCCCCGCCAGGAAAACGCTCGTCACAGAACGAGTTGAACGCACGAGGCCGCCGTTCCGATTGTAGTGTGGGGGACGGAGATTCGCACTCGTCGCCTGAACCCAATGGCGAATCCGAAACCCGCGACGTCCGTCTGTTTCTCCAAGATGAAACCAAACCGATATCCCAGGTTGAACATTCCGAGTTCATGAACCCGTGACGCGCTTTCATCCGACGCACCCGCGCGGTTTGCCCGGAATGAGAACGGCGACCGCGAAAGGCGGCCGTCGCTGGGTGAGTCAGCGCTCGGAGGGCAAGTGGAGCGTCCAAGCCGGCCATCGAATCCGGCCCAGACCGAGTCGAACTCCCAGGGGAAGTCCGTATCCCCGCGCCACGCTCCGACGATTTTCAACACAATTCCTCAAGGTCCACTTCGCGTCGATCCGATGACAGGGACAGATCGGATTAGGCGACTTTCGCCGCCTTGCGCTGAAGTTCCGACTTTCGGGAACGTCGGGGAGTGAGCTGATGGCCGACGCCGATTGGTGGCGTTACAAGCAGGTCCGGGGCGAACCCTTGCCCGAGTCCGCCGAATTGCTCGGCGCCCGTTACCGGCTGGAGCGCGTCCTGAAACGCGATTTCTACGCCGCGGTCGGGGTTTACGTCCGGGATGAACCGGCGGACGGCGAAGGCGACCCATCCCCCGCGCGCGTGCTCTACAAGGTCTATCACACCGACGGCGTGGGCCTGAACGCCCCCCCCTGGCGTTGGCTCGGCAGAATGCTCCGGAATCGCGAGGCGCATTACTTCACCCTCCTCGACGGCATTCCGGGGGTTCCGCGACTCTGGGCGGTTCAGGGGGAATCGGCCCTCGTCCGCGAGTATGTGCCAGGACGAAACCTCCGCGAGTTCGTCCGCGATGGCCAGACGCCCGACGCCGCGTACTTTCCCAGGCTTCGCCAGACGCTCGACGCCGTCCACGCTCGGGGGGTCTCGCACAACGACCTGAGCAAGCCCGAGAACCTCCTGGTCACCGATGAGGGGGCTCCGGTCCTCATCGATTTTCAGATCGCCGCGCGGACGATCGGCCAGGGCTGGCCGGTCCTTGGGAGGCTGAGCCGCGCGGTGATCCGTTATGTTCAGCGGGTGGATCGCTACCATCTCGCGAAGCAGCACCGTCGGCGGCGCCCCGACGAGTTCGACGCCAAAGAGCGTGAGAACCTTCGTCGCAAGGGCCTGCTCCTGAGCCTGCACGGCCGGTTCGTCCGCCGACCGTACCGGGCCGTCCGGCACGTCGTGCTGGACCGTTACCTCACCCGGGCGGACGGCCCGACGGCCCCCGCCGCTCCGCACGTCGGACTCGCCCCGGAGACTTCGGCCCAGCGCGAGACGGGCGTGGGCCAGGGCCGTTGATCGCGGGTTGGGGTTGTCCGCGCCGGACGAACGGGATACACCTGCCGACATGGATACTCCACGCGCCTCGCGGACACGGACGTTCGGGATCGTCGTCGACTGGCCCTGGCTCCTACTGCTGGGGCTGGGAATCACGGCGGGGGGCTATCTCCTGGTCGGAGAGAACGACCTCGACGGGGAATTCCCGTCGGTGATTCGTCCGACCTTCAGCGCCTATCCTCCGGCCGCGTACCGGCTGGCCGAACCGGGGGACACGCTCGACCGGGTCGGGGTTTATCTCGCGGCGGGAGCCGCGGTGGTGGGGGCGGTCGCCGCGCTGCGAGGGGGTCGCGCGAACGCTCGGCGATGGCTCGGCCTGGTCGCGGTCTCGCTCGGGGCGTTCTGGTACTCGGCCAATCCCAGCCCGACGTTCGACGGCTGGCACGGCTGGAATTTCGACGCGCTGGCCAACCCCGAGGCCCCGCGTTCCCTCCGCCTGGCCCTGGGGGCCTGGGCCGCGAGCCTGGCCCTGGTCGCGGCCTGGGGGGGACGAGCCGCCGTCGCGTCGCTCGTTTCGAGTTCGAGTCGGGTGGCCGGATTGACGGTCCTGGCGATCGCGATGACGGCCCTTCGCCTGGCGGAATGGCCCAACCCCGAGCCGGTCGGATACTGGCCGCGCTGGGCCTGGGTGATCGGCCTGGCCGCCGGGGCGGTGGTCGTGGGCCGGCTCGCCCGCCAGGCCGCCCGGGAACGCGCCCGGGTGAATCCGCCGAGGCGATCGATTCGGCTGGCTACCCTGGGGTTGATGGCGCTGGGCTGGGTGGGGATGACCACCCTGGGGTTGGACCTCGTCTGGCGACACCGGCCCCTGGAACGCTTCCGGACGATCGAACCCGGGAAGATCTACATCAGCGCGATCCCCACGTATGAAGGCTTGAAGGTCGCCCACGCCCGACACAAGTTCAAGACCATCATCAATCTTTTTCCCGAGCACCCTCCGCTGCGGAGCCCGTTGTTCGACGACGAGATCCGGTTCGCCAGGGAGCATGGCATCCGGCTGATCGAGAACCCTCGGGTCGAGGAACGCCCCGGCGACTTCCTCGACGAGACCCTGCGCGTGGCCCAGGACCCCTCGGCATGGCCGCTGCTGGTCCACTGCCACGCCTGCATGGATCGCACCCCGGCCTGGATGGGGATGTACCGCTTCCTCGTGCAAGGCCAGCCGCTGGCCGAGGTCTTCCGCGAGATCGAGCGGCACCGGGGGTGTCGACCGAAGGCGTCGGTGTTCTTGCTCTACACGCAACTCCTGCCGTCGAGGTCGGCGGGCCGGTTCGACGCCGACCCCACCGGCGCGTTGCTTCGCCAGGTCTCGGGGGACGGTCCGAGGGTCTTCGAGTTCGCGCCACCGTCAGACCTCGGCGGGCCAAGAATCGGGGCCAAGCCCCGCGCCGGAGCCGTCGAGTGACCGGGGATCGCCAGAAATCGCCCGGGCTGGTCGACCGACTGCGCGTCTGGTCGGAGATCCGAAAGGCGAGATCCGTCGCCGAGGACGCCGGCGTGACCGGAGGCCGCGAGGCCGAGGATCTGCTGACGCGGCTGGTCGGCGCGTCCTACAGCTTCCAGGACGCGCGCCTGCTCACGGGACGACGCATCCCGTCGAGGCGACAGGGCAGACGCAGGGAGATCGACCTGATCATCTGCACGCCCCGGACGATCCATCTCGTCGAGGTCAAGAACTGGTCGGGCCGGCTGACCACGCGCGACGGCTCCTGGCGGCAGACCCGCCGAAGCGGCGAGGTCGTCGACCACGGGAACTTGCTTCGGGAAAACGCGCTCAGGCGCGACGCGGTGCTCGAATACCTGAACGAGCGAGGCGTGGCGGTCGACGACCGCTTCGCCCGCGAATACCTTGTTCCCGAAGTCATGTTCATGAACCCCAGACTGGAACTCGACCCGGAAGTCGAGGCCAGGCCGGACGTCTACTCCAGGCGAGAGCTGGACGAGTTTCTCGGCAAGCGGCCCCAGGGCGAGGCGTCCGACCGACTGTTCGCCTCGCTGATCGACTATTTTCTCGCCACGGAGTCCAGGCGAGGCGGCGGCGGACCGGGGCCGATCCCGGCCTCGACGTATCAATCCATCGTCGCATGCCTGGCCAGCGCCGGAACCTGGGACCGGCTGCGACTGCACGGCACGAAGGTGGTCACCGGTGACGTGTTGAGCCTGACCGTCGGCGGCCAGACGTACCGCCAGGAGGAACTCTCGGAACGTTCGGCGGGGATGCCGATCCGGGTCCGTTGGGTGAGGAATCCCTGGCTCGGCCTGTTCCTGGCGCTGACGGGCCTCCGCCCGCTCGGCAGGCTGGGCCTGGGTTCGTCCTGGCGAGACCTCTCGCCCGAGGACACGGTCCTCTTCCACGCCGTGGGCGACCCGGGGCCAAGGCCCGTTCGGCTGATCGACGTCGACGGAATCGAAACGTAGGGCCCGCGATCGTGGACCAACGTCTCA
>JBFWRA010000136.1:0-7752 GCA_050249155.1 Isosphaeraceae bacterium
AGAACCGGGACCGGAAATGGGCGCTAATTCGATCGCCTCGGACATGACCGGGGCGTCGTCAGCCCAGAAGTAGTCGGTGTCGGGCGGCGCGGGGCCCGTCGCTCCGAGAGCTTTGAGCTTGGCCTGACAGTCGGGGCAGCGTTTCAGGTGCGCGGTGGTGGTGCCGCGCGCGGGCTCGGGGAGCTGGCCGGCGTGGTAGCGTGCCAGAGTCATGGTCGAGGGACAGTCACTCATCTCTCGCCAGCTCCGTGGAGGGGCCGAATCGCTTCGGCGGGGGGGCCCAGGAGCGATCGTATAGGAACCGCTGGTGAAAGTCACGCCGCGAGGTCAGAATACCAGTGTGCCCTCGACGCGCAAGTCGCGCCGCGTCCTGACGTTTTCAGGAGGGGCCTCGCCGGTCGTTCGACGGGCCGTGGCCGGGAATCTCGTCCGCACGATTCGACACGGAGCGCGGTGAGCATGAATCCCCTCCGATCCCTCTTGACCGACTCCGCGGTCAGCGCCTCGCTGATCTGCGCCTTGCTGATCGTGGTCATGATCGACCGCGCGTCCCCTGGCAAGCCGAAGTCGGGGCCGAATCAAGAGGAGGTCGTCACGGTCGTCGAGGAACCGGCGCAGCCGCCGCGTCCCCCGGTGCTGGGCGTCACCCCGCCAAAATATGACGACATGGGCAAGCTCCTCAGCAAGCTCGGTGAAGGTGGGCGGGGCTACGCGTTTGATCAGATTCCGATGGAGGATTTCGAGGCGACCGAGCGTCTGGCGAAGTACGACGTGATCTTCTGGACCTGCGGCGTGAACCCCAGGCACTGGTTCGAGGACCGGGTGATCGGTGCCGCCGAGCGTCCCGGCGTCAACACCGCGGCGATCCGTGAGGAGGTTTACTCGAAGGTCAAGGAATCGGTCCGTTCTTTCGTGAGCAAGGGGGGAACGCTCTACGCCTCGGACTGGAGGTTCCTCGACCTCCGACTTTGCTTCCCCGAGCTGGTCGGCGACGACGACGTCGCGGAAGGGGACGCGCAGACCCTTCAGGCCGAGGTGGTCGAGCCCACCCTGATCAACCGGCTTGGATCGACGGTCGAGCTGAAGTTCGACCTCAACGGCTGGTTCCCCGCCCAGATCGACGCGAGGGAGGCGACGGTGTATCTGCGCGGCGCTTACACCACCCGACAGGGACGTCGGACGGTGAGGGCCCCGCTGCTGGTGAAGGTGCCGTTCGGGCAGGGCACGATCATATTCACCGCGTTTCATAACGAGAAAATCAACAGCGAGGTCGAGACCAAGCTCCTGGAATTCCTCGTCTTCGATTCGGTCCTGGCCAAGGAGTCCGCCAAGCTTCGGAAGGTCATCGTCTCGGGAGGCTTCTCGCCCCAGAGGACCGACATCCTCAACGCGTCGTCGGGTGCTCAGGCCGAAACGCTCACGTATCAAAACACGAGGAGAGGCAAGCTCGTCTTCGCCCTGAGCTTCAACAACGAGGGGGCCAAGCTCAGGATGACGGTGAAAGGTCCCCAGGGCAAGTCTCACGTGAAGGAAGGAGGAACCTCCTTCACCGTCGAGGTGCCGGACGCCGAGCCCGGCGAGTGGACCTACACCGTGACGGCGCTGAGCGTGCCCTACGCGAAGTTTCCGTACAGCGTGATCGTCGGCGACTGAGCGACCACGAGCGAGTCCGTCGCCGCCAGCCGACCAGCCCCGACGTTCTCCGAACCGTCACTCACTGTGGACGATGCAGAACTTCTGTCCCTTGACCACTTTTCGATGGCAGAGGGGGCACTTGCCAGGTTCGCCGCCGGCCGGTGCCACCGCTGGGGTGGCGGCGGGCTTCGCTGAGACGACCGGGGCGGGCGATGGAGCCGTCGTCGGTCTCGCGGAAGCGGGAGCCGGTGTCGGCCGCGGCGGGTCCACGGGGGCGGGCCTGGGTGCCGCTGGGGCGGGCCTGGGAGGCGACGTGGGGATCGGTGGCACGGCCCTGGGGCCCGCCGCCGGGCTTTGGGGCAGGGGGGGCTGACTGGTCGAGCGCCCGGGCGTGGCGATGGTCGGAGTCGGCTGGGATTGCCCCTCGCGCCGGGTCTTCTCGCTGAACTGGATGGTGTTGGATCCGATCGTGAGGACGTCGCCATCCTTCAACGGGGTTGGCCCGCTGATGCGAACGCGATTGACGCTGGTCCCTTGTTTGCTCTGATTGTCGATCACGGCGTACCCGCCGTCGGCCTGTCGGACGATCTTCGCGTGGACCAGTTCCAGGGCGTCGTCACCTCGTCCGGAGAAGGGCAGGGCCGCGTACTCCGCCCTTCCGATCAGGGTCTCCCCCTCGGCGAGGATGAGCTGTCTGCCCGGTCGATAGCCGTCCAGCACGGTGAGCCAGGCGTCCTTCAGGACGACCTTGATGAGTCCGATCAACAGGCCGATGAACGTCCCCAGGATCACGAAGGCGGTGGCCCTGCTGCTCATCCCCGAGTTCGAGGCGAAGGCGTTGAAGATTGGATCGAACAACAACCCGCCGGCGAGCCCGCCCAGCGCGCCGCCGAGCAGGCCGTTGCGGAGTTTCGCCCGCGAGCGGTCGTAGAGCCCCTCGACGGTCCCGATGGCGGCCCCCATCACGGTCCAGCCGATGGCCCTGGGGAGGTTGAAGGTCTCGAAGAGCACCTGGCCGAGGAACCCGCCGATCCCACCGCCGACGCCGCCGGTCAAGAGCCCGATGACCACCCGCCGCGACTGCTGCCTCCAACGGGCGTTGACCATCCCGGCGACCAGGTTCAGCCCCGCGCCGATCGATCCGCCCACCAGGGCGCAGCTCATCGCCACTTTCATGCGGTCGCTGAGCGCCTCCGACCCCTGGAGAAAGTACTCGGAGAGGAGCCACCCGACGAACGCCGACCATCCTCCGATGACCACGCTGTAATAGATCAATCGTTTCAGAGACATGTGGATGATCCCCTCGGGTTGGGTCGCCTGGGCTTCATTCAACGGGCGACACGCGCCCCATAGCTCTTCTCTTCGAGTTTGTCGAGCGCGTCTTTCAGCGGGCCCTTGATCGTGGAGAGCCGGCGTCGACGCTGAGAGGCCAGGTTCCCCGTCCTGTCCTGACCCTCGATACTCAAGGCGCGGTCCATGTCGCGTCGGGCCAGTGATCCGTTCCCCTTCGCGTGATGGTAGGCGGCCCGGACGTACCAGGCGACCGAGTCCTCGGGATCGTAGAACACCAGTTCATCGATTTGATGGGGTTCGTACGCGGCGATCCCGCCGTCGCGGAGGGCGATCATCGCGTTGAGGAGTTGTCGGCGATTGAGCTCGGGATCGGGTTTCACGTCGACGAGGTCGAACGCGACCGACCCATAACCACCGTTCAGAGTGAGGATTCGTTCCTGAAGCGCTTTCTCGTCGACTTTTCGACAGCGATAGCCGTGGAAGACGACTTTCGTGTTTGACGCCCAGTTGATTCGACGGAAGAGGACGCCGTCGAATTCCTTGAACATCGGCAACTTCTCCTGAGCCGACGCGAGCAGGGCCTTCAAGGAGTACGTCGCGCCGGGTTCGATTCGAGGGGCGGGGGCGGGCGAGCCTCTCCAGGCCGTCGCCGCGGCGTTGGCGTACTTTTCCAGGAGCTTCTGGCGGACCAGGGCCTGGTCGAGCTGCCCCTGAAACTCCTGGGCGCAGATCAAGGAGAGCTGGTTCTCCGCGTCGAATCGGACTCGGTCGACCCGGACTCCGTCCAGAGCGGCGTCGGAATACACCAGCTTCCAGAGGGATTCGCGGACGCTCTCCTTGCGGTTCGCCGGAAACGTGACGGTCGGTTTCATGCCCGGTTGACGGGCGAGGTCGCTGGTTTCCAGCCAACGTTCGAGGGCGGCCCGCGCCCTTTCCTGGAAGTCCCGGAGCGTCGCGACCTCCAGGGTGAGCTCGGGGCGTCCCAACTCGTCGATCGGTTGGAAATAAAGCCGATCGAGGCTGGTCTCGTCCAGGTTGGAGTCGTTGGCGACCAATCCTCGAAGCTCTCTTAGAAGTCCCGTCGTGGGCAGAAGGCTCATCCTGGACGCGACGCCGAGCGCTTCCGCGTCATCCCCCAGCCCACGTTTCAGCGAAGGGGTCGCGATCCTGGCCAGGGCCTCGGGCGGCGGCGTGACGGGCGAGACTCCGACCAGCTCGGTTTCACGACGGGGTCCGAACGTGAGGTCGTCGATTCGAATTCCATCCAGCTCGGGGTTCTCCGCGACCTCGCGCTGGATTTCCGAGACGATCACCTCCAGGGGACGCTTCGGACTCTTGAAGTCGAGGTCGAGGTCGTAGGCGACCAGCCGGTCGAACCGAAACCGCTGGCGGCACCATTCGCGGAGATCGGGGGGAAGCGCCGTGTGTTCGGACTCGGCCAGGGAGAGCCCCTCGAAGCGAAGGATCAACTCGCCGGCGTCGCCATAGTCGAAGACGACGCGGTCGATCCGGCAGTGCCGGTAGGATCGCTCGGCCCCTGGCCTGGCGGCCTGGGCGCATCGCGATTGAACCTCCTGGTGAAGGCCCGGCCTCCAGTCGTACTTGCGTAACCGGGCGATCGCCGTCTCGGCGTCTTCGGAGGGGTTTCCCCGTGGCCTCTCATAGGTTTTCGCGAACTCGGGGGCCGTCAGGAGCGCCTTGACGGCCTCCCTGGCGGGGCCTGGGGATCTCGCCTCAGGGTTCAGGTAACCGGAAAGGACGAGCCGGCCCTGGGCGTCGAACCGGCCGTCAAGGAGCAGGCAAGCGTCGATCGTTGGGTTTTGGATCGCCGCGCGCTGCGCGGGGCGGGCCGGGTCCTCCTCGAATCGGACCTCGTCGGTCTGAAGTCCCGCGAAGACTTGCGGGTCGACTCCCGTCGGAATGGGTTCGTTTCGCAGTCGATCGCGCATCCCCTGGGCGATCTCCTGGCGAGGGTCGGCGTCGGATTTGGCGTTGGGTTTGTTCCGCGAGAGGAAGGCCCTTTGGTTCACGCAGAGGCCGACCAGTCTCAGGCGGCCCTCGCGGTCGAAATAGAGGTCGTCCAGCCGGGTTTGCGCCAGGAGGCCGGG
Organism: Isosphaeraceae bacterium; assembly: GCA_050249155.1. Lineage (GTDB taxonomy): Bacteria > Planctomycetota > Planctomycetia > Isosphaerales > Isosphaeraceae > JBFWRA01. The sequence continues at coordinate 5,037 of JBFWRA010000136.1, forward strand.
GCTGCCGTCGAGATCGTCGGGGGCGTCGGCGAAGCTCGCCTGAAGCCTCGGAAGTATGCCCGATCGCAGGGCGAACCTGGCCATCCCCTTGGCGGTCACGCCCGCGGGGATCTCGGCGCGCCAGGTGGGTTCCTCCTTCAAGATCCTGGCCGCCTCGGCTTCGAGCAGCGGGGCCTGCGTCTCGGGATCGTCGAGCGTGCCGGCGAGTTCCAGCGTTCCCTGGTTCAGGGTCCCGGCACGGACCATCACCCCTCGAAGCTCGTGGCGAGCCTCGCAGGAGGCGCGAAGCCGGGCGACCATCGCCTGGGCCGCGCCTTCGGCCCGGGCGACCTCGGGCCGGGTGGACCCGAGGACCAGCAAGAGCAGGGCGGGGGTGAGTCTCATGACGGAGTCTCCTCATCGACGACGGTCGCACCGTCGATCGCGTCCGAGTCCCAGGGCCAGTCCACTTCCTCATCCTGATCCTGGGTCGTCTCGTCGGGTTCCTCCAGGGCGGGCGGGGACGCTCTGGGGAGCCGCAGCAGGACCAGTGTGCAGTCGTCGTTGACGATCAGGCCGGCGTCGCGGTCGCGCTCGATCTGGGCGAGCCAGGACTCCTGGTCGGTGTCCCAGAGCGCCCGCCAGTCGGGGGGGTCTCCCTGTTCGACGGCCGAGAGGATCCGGCAGGCCAGGGCGTCGGTGGCGAAGAGGATCATGTCTTCTGGCAAGAGATCCCCGCGGCGTTCGGCGGCGACTGGCGTCGGGCGGATGGGCTTGGACTGGTAAAGGTCGGGGGTCGTGCCGAACGCGGAGGAGTTCTCGACGGGGAACCAGCTTGTGAGTTCGCCGTCGCGGACGTGGAAGAGGCAGACGTCCCCCACCGCCCAGGCGGACCAGCCGACGGGTTCCCCGTCCTGGGTCGGTTCGATCTGAAACCCGAGGAACGTCGCCGCGGCGCACGAGCGATCGACCTTGCGTTGGAGCGACCAGCGCAGCGACGGGTAGTCGATGGCTTCGAGCCATCCCCGGCGTTCCACCGAGATCCAGGCGCTGGTGGCCGCCGGGTCGTTCAGCGGAACGGGTCGTTGGCAGTAGCCGGAAAGGAGCTGGCGGACCCAGTGCCGGGTGAAGACGCCGTCGCTGGCCCCGTCGGCGATGGCCAGCGTGCCACGTTCCGGGTCGGCGACGTACCCGTCCTCCCACTCGTTCTCGGAGTTGCCGCGTTTGGGAGTCCAGAAGGCGCGGACCTCGAACCGAGGGGGGCCGAGGTCCTGGGGCGGGTCGTCGGGTTTGGGTCGTTCCCCGGCGTTCTCGACGTGCGGGGGTGTCGTCGGGTCGTCGGGATTCATGAACGCCTCGGTTTCGTCGTGACGCGGAGGTCGGGGCCGCGGGCGGGCCAGGCCCGCCTCGCGGCCCTCGCTTCGTGGTCTGGGATCAGAAGTGAAGCGGGTTGGTCGGGGGCGCCGCTCCCACGGTCCCGAGCTGGATGAGTTCGATCATCTTGGCCGCGTCGGCGTTGAAGACCATGCCCCTGGCCCCGGAAGGACAAGTAATGTGCATGATCTCAGCGCGGGCGCGGACCGCCTCGGGAAGTTCGCTGGAGATCCGGAAGAGGTCCTTGGCCCTGGCGTCCATCAGCATTCCCTCACTGGTGGGGAAGGCCACCGGATCGGCGTCGGAGGAGGAGATGTGGCAATTGAAGAGCAGGAGTTCGCCGTCCTCTGTGGCGACGGTCTGCAAGGCCGCGGCGACGTCGCTGGGGTCGCCGTCGTTGGGCTCGCCGTCGGTCAGATGGATGACCATCGGCGGGTAGCTGCGGGGGTGCGCCTCGGCCCATTGCGCGGCGACGTCCCGAACGTAGGCGAACGCCGCGCAGGTGGGGGTGCCTCCCATCTGGTCCTCGGGAGGCTTGCGGTACCAGACCTGGAACTTCTTGACCGTCTCGATTCGGTTGCCCAGATCGTCGACGTCGGCGGCCTTGCGATCCTCGACCGCGAGGACGTCGTCGAAGAGGTCGACCACGCTGACCAGGTCGCGGCCGGCGAGCGTGCCGTTGGCTCCCTGGAGGACCGGGCCGATGATCGCGTTGGGGGGATCGCTCCGGTCGGTGGTGTAGCCGATCACCCCGACGTCGAAGTAGTGCCTCGGCTTTTCCTCGGCCGCGTCCTTCTCGCAAAAGGTGATGAGGTCGGCGATGAACCGGTTGATCGCCGTGGCCAGCATGTCGATCTTGGGGCGAGTCGATCCGGCGATCCCCTCATTCATCGAGTACGACTGGTCCAGCAGGAAGATCACGCAGGCGGGGTTGGCCCGCTCCGCCGATTTCTTGTAGGTTCCGAACGGCATGCGATGGGTCTCCAGTGTCAGGCGAAGGGGGGTCCGGGTCACGTGTCGAGTCAAGGCGAGGCCGGGCGAACCCGGCCGCGAGGCGTCGCGAGCGATCAGGGGGCTCGAAACAAAGTGGGATGAGCCCTGACCACGTCGATCATCTTCTGGATGCGATCGATGAGCGTCGGTCCTCCCGATCCCGCTCCTCCGCCTTTGGCCAGGACGTCCTTCTGGCCCTCGCAGTATCGAAGGAGCTTGTTCAGGAACGCCTCGTTCCAGGTCTCGGGGGGGGTCCGCCCTCTCAACGCGTTGAACTCGGCGATCACCACGCTATAGCGGGTCGGTTTCAAGGGGGGGGCGTCCTGCCCCTTCACGACGTTCCGGGTGCCGGTGGGAGTCGCGAAGTACT
>JBFWRA010000137.1:0-7724 GCA_050249155.1 Isosphaeraceae bacterium
GACCTCGAAGGTCTGATGGTAGACGTAGAGCGAGGGATGATCGTCCTGGCGGAGCAGCCCCTGGCGTCGCCAGTCTCGCAGAAAGCTGGCGGCTCGGGTGTACCGGTTCTCGGTTGGGGTGTCGTGGGGCTCTTCCTTGTTGAGTTCGAGCCGAATGACGTTCGCGGGGCTGGCCTGATAAAGCCGGTCCTGCAACGCGGGGTCGATCACGTCATAAGGTGGAGCGACCACGTCGGAAAGAGCGCCAACCTTCGCGACGTCGTAACGAACGCCACGGAACGGCCTGACGTCGGGCATGGGCGGATCTTGCTCGGGAAGGTCGGAGGCGAAGGGGAAGATCCCGAGGGCCGATGCGGTCGCGGCCCTCGGGAGACCAAATCGATTGGGCTCAGGTGCCCATTTCCCAGCTGCTGAGGTACTTGCTCTGCTCCTCGGTCAACGTGTCGATGGTGATGCCCATCGTCTGGAGCTTGAGGCCGGCGACCCACACGTCGACCTCCTTGGGCACGTTATGCACCTTGTGGTCGAGCTTGCCCTTCTGCGAGACCGACCACTCGGTGGCCAGGGCCTGCGCGGCGAAGCTCATGTCCATCACGCTGGCGGGGTGACCGTGAGCGGCGGCCAGGTTGATCAGCCGGCCCTCGCCCAGGACGTAGAGCCGTCGGCCGTCGGCCATCTCGTATTCGTCGACGAATTCGCGAACCCCCTTGTCGACTTTCTTGGCGAGCTTCGCCAGCTCGTCCAGGGCGAGTTCGACGTTGAAGTGCCCCGAGTTGCAGATCATCGCGCCGTCCTTCATCGCGGCGAAATGCTCGCCACGGATGACGTGGATGTCACCGGTCACCGTGATGAAGAGGTCGCCAATCTTCGACGCCTCGGCGATCGGCATCACCTGGAAACCGTCCATCGCCGCTTCCAGAGCGCGAACGGGATCGATCTCGGTGACGATGACGTGGGAGCCCATGCCCTTGGCTCGCGAGGCGACCCCCTTGCCGCACCAGCCGTAGCCGCAGACCACCACACGCCGACCGGCCATCAGGGTGTCCGTGGCCCGGATCACGCCGTCGATCGTGCTCTGACCCGTGCCGTAGCGGTTGTCGAAGAAGTGCTTGGTCTGCGCGTCGTTGACCGCGATGACCGGCAGGCGGAGCACGCCGTCCTTTTCCATCGCCCGAAGCCGGATCACCCCGGTGGTCGTCTCCTCCATGCTCGCGATCACGTTGGAGGCGCACTCGGCTCGCTGCTCGGCGGTCAGCGTCCGCGCCCAATCGCGGACTTCCGGATGCAGGTCGTCCAATCGGTTCAACGCCACGAAGATCATCGCGCTGACGAGGTCCGCGCCGTCGTCCATCGTCACGTTCGGCTGATGCTTCAACGCCGCGGCGATATGGCGATAGTAGCTGTGCTCATCCTCGCCTTTGATGGCGTAAACCGGGATTCCAAAGTCCTGGACCAGGCTCGCGGCGACGTCGTCCTGGGTGGACAACGGATTGGACGCGACGAGGACGAGGTCGGCACCACCCGCCACGAGGGTCCTGGCGAGGTTGGCGGTCTCCGCGGTGACGTGGAGGCAGGCCGACATCCGGAGGCCCTTCAACGGCTTTTCCGCCGCGAATCGCTCACGAATCGCCCGAAGCACGGGCATGTCGCGCTCCGCCCAGAGAATGCGCTGGTGACCGAGACGGGCCAGCGACAGGTCTTTCACGTCGCCCTGCGTGGTCGTTGCCAAGAGAGGAAGCTCCTAAAGGGATCGAATCGAAGGAAAACCACGGGTCGTGAACCATCGAAGGCTTCGAATCGGTTCCCGACCTTCTCAAAGAAAGAAGACTCAAACGGCCGTTCTGACGCGAAGTAATCGCAGCGTTTTCTGACGTTCCCAGTCCATCCAGTCCAGGGGGCCCGGGTCGCGCCGACATTCCTCGGAGGCGTCCAGAAGTCGTGAGAGCACCTCGCCGTGGGCCCTGGCCAGCGTGGCGGCCAGCTCGGGAGACTCGGCCGCCAACGTCCGGACCATCGACTCGAAGCGCTCCCAGTCGTGTTCGGACATCGCCACCCGAATCGCCTTGCTCATCCAGTGGTCGGGAAGGACGGGGTTCAAGGGACGGAGGCCCCGCTCCTGGTTCGGCATTCGCCGACGACCGAGCCGATCTCGTCGCATGACTCCATCCCTCCCCTGGGCCCGCTTCCACCCGCCGACCTCAAGGCGTCGGCGACCTGGATCCTCAGGATAAGACACGCGTACGCGTGTGTCAACCACCCTCAGACGAACGTGTGGCGACTCGTCAACGTCGGGCACCCACCCAGGCCGCACGCTCGGTTTCTTCTCGGAATCGGTCCAACGAACTCGCCTCGAAAGCGCGAACCCCGGTCATCGCGACCAGGTGGATCGCGGTGACCGGGGTGGGGCGATCTCGACGTCGAAACAGAAGGCTTATCCGGCGAGGGCCTCGACCAGCGGAGCGAACCGAGTGCTTCGGTGGGGCCGATCGTCCCGCCACCATCGGCTCGGCTCGAAACGTCCTCCCAGAGTGGAGTGCGGAGGGGTCGGGATCAGCCTTTCGGTTCGCCTCAGAGCGCGTCGACACAGGGCGTTGAGGTTCCTTACGAATCGATCGTGCCATGCCGGCGAGGCCTGCCCGAACGAGCAGGCTTCCACCGCCCCCAGCGCGGCGAGCGCTACGAGATAGCCAATCGCGGTGGCGACGAGGGTTCCGAACGTCGGCACGAGCCCGAGGAACGTGGAGAGGAAACCCGCCATTCCGAACGCGCTGGGGGGCATCGCCCTGGCGAGTCGTCGGGCGGCGGCCGGCCCACTCTCCAGTTGGGTCGTGACCAGCAAGGCCAGGGAGGTCGCCGGGAAGGTCAGGAACAGCCCCGCGGCCGCGGGGCCACTGGCGTCTCTCAAGGTGCGAACCCCCAACGCCATCAAGGCCGGGACCGCCGTCCGGGTCGCCAGAAGTCCCCAGCGCCATCGGAGGTCTGAGCCGCCCTCGATTCGCTCCTCACCGAAGCCGTCGAGATCGTCGTCCCCCTGAATCGCCAGGAAAACGGCCAGGGCCAGGCCAAGCGACGCGATGCCGACGGCCACTCCTGGCCCCGCGCCGGTGAGCCCTCCCAGCAGCGAGGCGACCAGCAAGTATCCCAGGATCGACGCGATCGGGACGCCGGGCAGCCCCCATCCCGACCGCGACGACCGGGCGTAGACCACCGGCGTGATCGCGGCGGCGACCAGGCCGAGTAGGCTCGCCTCGGCCGCCCCCAGGGCCTCGATCGGCCCACGCTCCGCCCCATAACCATAAAGCACGACGGCGGACGTCGTGGGGAGCCCCAGCAGGAGCGCTCCGCGACGCGGCCCAACCCGGCGTCCGAGCCATCGGAAGCCGTGGGTCAAGACGACCGGCACCATGACTTGAATGAGAAGATCGCCCATCGGAAGCCTCGCCCCCGAACCCGCCAGCCCGACACGGACCCTCGCTTCCGTGGGCGCATCCCCTGGAGGAACGCGCCTCGAAATCTCAGGCCAGTCCCGGCCACGTCGCCGAGGCCGGCGGGTCGTCCAGAGTTGTCAATTCCCAGGTGTCAACGCGATGGAACCACCCCGAAGCATCCGAATCTCTCCCAAGACGCGCCAATCCATCCCCTTCGGAGGGGATCGGGCACTCCTGGACTCTTCGGAACGCAACGCACTCCCGATTTTCGCAACGCCGGGAGCCATCCGAGGCTGCTGTTTTCATCGGCTGGGGAATTCGGCGAGATTAAGCAAAATGACGCGATCTGGAAAAAAAGTCGGACTGAGGCGACCTTGGCGATTCTTTGGGTTCAAACGTTTGGCGATCGACGCGCCCAGGGGATCGAATCCCCCTTGACCGAAGCGTCTCGCCCCCTGGACAATTAGGTCGACCGGGAGGTCTCGCGAACCTCCTTGGCGACCGTGGAGAAGGCCCCGCCCGCCCCCCGAGTGAACCCCGCCCGCCGGAAGGACCGCGATCGATGCCAGCGACGACGACCCAGGGGCCCGAGAAGGCTTCGACGCAGTTCCCCGACACGCTCGGACGATTCGGACCGTTTGGCGGCCGGTTCGTTCCCGAGACGTTGATGGACGCCCTGAACCAGATGACGCGGGCCTACGAGGAGGCGAAGGCCGACCCCTCGTTCCAGGCCGAGCTGGACGGGTATCTGAGCGACTACGTCGGCCGGCCTTCCCCCCTTTACTTCGCGAAGCGGTTGACCGAGTACGCGGGAGGGGCCGACCTTTACTTGAAGCGGGAAGACCTGAACCACACGGGTGCTCACAAGATCAATAACGCCCTGGGGCAGGTCATTCTCGCCAGGCGGATGGGCAAAACCCGGGTGATCGCGGAGACCGGCGCGGGGCAGCACGGCGTGGCGACCGCCACGGCCTGCGCCCTGTTCGGCCTGGAATGCACGGTCTACATGGGGGAGGAGGACATCCGCCGTCAGAAGCTCAACGTCTTCAACATGCGGACGATGGGCGCGACGGTCGTCCCGGTGACGACCGGCTCCCGGACCCTACGCGACGCCACGAACGAGGCGATGCGGGACTGGATGGGCTCGTCGGTCGCCACGCATTACACCATTGGCAGCGTGGTCGGCCCGCACCCGTTTCCCATGATCGTGCGCGACTTTCAGGCGGTGATCGGCCGGGAGACCCGTCGCCAGTGCCTGGAGAAGGTTGGCAGGCTGCCCGACTGCGCCGTGGCCTGCGTGGGCGGCGGCTCGAACGCCGCGGGCATGTTTTATCCGTTCATCGAGGACGCCGACGTCGCGCTGGTCGGCGCGGAGGCGGGGGGCCGGGGGCCAGAGCCCGGCGGTCACGCGTCGAGCTTGACCCAGGGCAAGCCTGGCGTGCTGCACGGCAGCATGAGTTACGTGCTGCAGGACGACGACGGCCAGACCCTGGACGTGCATTCGATCTCGGCGGGCCTGGACTACCCCGGGGTCGGACCCGAGCACAGCTACTGGAAGGAGCGCGGCCGAGTTCGTTACGAGAGCGTGACCGACGCCGAGGCGCTGGCGGCCTACGAGATCATGGCGCGTCGCGAGGGGATCTTGCCCGCCCTGGAATCGAGCCACGCCGTGGCCCAGGCCATCAAGGAAGCCCCGAGGCTCGGCAAGGGCCGCGTCCTGGTGATCTGCCTTTCCGGAAGGGGAGACAAGGACGCCTACGAGGTCGCCAGGCTTCGCGGTGAGCCGATATGATGGGGCCTTCCCGTTCCTCCTGACGAGCTCAACCGTTTCCGTTTCCGAACCGCTGGCGAACCCGTCCCATGAACCGAATCGACGCCCTCTTCCGCCGCCTTCGCGCCGAGGGCAAGCGCGCCCTGATGCCGTTCATCACCGCGGGAGATCCCGACCTGGCCACGACCGCCGCGTTGATCGAGGCGATGGTGGGGCGGGGGGCCTCCATGGTCGAGGTCGGCATCCCCTATTCCGACCCGATCGCCGACGGCCCCGTCATCTCCGCAAGCTATCACCGGGCCCTGGTCAACGGAGTCAAGCTGGGCGCGATCTTCGAGATGCTGAGAGACGTTCGTGGCAAGGTCGGCGACGCCCCGATCGTCACGATGGTCTCTTACGCGATCATCCATCGGACGGGCGTGGATCATTATCTCGACGAGGCGGTGAAGGCGGGGGTCGACGGCCTGATCGTTCCGGACCTACCGGTGGAGGAGTCCGCCGGGTTGCTCCGGCTGGCGACCGAGCGGGGGCTGTCCCTGATCCAGCTCGTCACGCCGACGACCCCTCGCGAGCGGGCGATCAAGATCGCCGAGACGACCACGGGGTTCCTGTACTACGTCTCGGTGGCGGGGATCACGGGAGAGCGCCGGGAGCTACCGCCCGAACTCGCCGAGAACGTGGCCTGGCTCCGCGAACAAACCAAGCTTCCCCTCTGCATAGGCTTCGGCGTGAGTCGACCCGAACACGTGAAGGCGTTGGCACCCGTGGCCGACGGCCTGATCGTGGGAAGCGCCCTGGTCCGCCAACTGGCGGAATCGACGACGAGGGATCGCGAGTCGCTCGTGTCGGGAATCGCGGGTGACGTCGGAGCGCTGGCGAAGGCGCTCGGGTAGGAAGGCAGGCCAACCAAGGATCGCGAAACCCCAGTTGGTCTGGGATCGCACCAATGGTCACGCCCCGCGTTCCCGCGGTCGATCCGCCTGGGTCATAGCTCGCGTGACCCGGAACCGTCCTGGCCGTCGATCAAAGAGGTTCGTTATAGCGAGCCTCGTGTCGATCCGTGGTCAACCCAGGAATCGAAGGCGATCCCGGACCACGCTTCGCTTCCCTGGGGATTGATTTGTAGATGGGGATGAAAGCCTGTTGCTCCTGCCGCGGAACGACCGCGGGGTTTACCCTGGAGGAGTCAACCCCATCCCTCAGAGCGGAGCAACAGGTCATGTCCAAGGTAACCGTCTTCGTCGGTCTCGACTACCACGAGGATTCCGTCCAGGTCTGCGTCATGGACTGCTCCCGCACGGTGCTGGCCAACCGATCTTGCCGCGACGCCGCCGCCGCGATCGCTCAGGTGGTCGCGTCTCTTGGCCACCATGTCCGGGCCGCGATCGAGGCCCGCTCCGGCGCCGCGGCACTCGCCGACGAGTTGATCAACCGCCATGGCTGGGACCTCGACATGGCGCACCCCGGTTACGTCAACCGGATGAGGCGAAGTCCCGACAAGTCGGACTATTCCGATGCGAAAATCCTCGCCGACCTGGTTCGCGTCGGTTATCTCCCCAAGGTCTGGCTGGCCCCCGAGGACGCGCGTCAGCTTCGCACGCTGGTGAGGTATCGCCAGCAACTGGTCGATCAGCGGCGCGCGGTGAAGCTCCGGGTCACCGCGTTGTTGCGGGAAGCTCGACTCGCCGGCCCCGGGCTGAGGCGTTGGGGCCGGCCCTGGATGCGTTGGCTGGAGACCGCCGAGGGCTTGGGGTCGGAGGCCCGATTCGTCATGGACCGCCACCTCGCGGACCTGCGAAGTCTGGACCAGCGAATGGTCGAGGTGGTGGCGCAGTTGGTGGCGTTGCGCGGCCTGGGGCGAGTCACCGCCTGGGCGTTGCGGGCGGAGATCGGTCGATTCGACCGGTTCGGCTCGGGCAAGCAACTGGCGCGGTATTGCGGGCTGTCGCCACGCAACGCCTCCAGCGGCCAGCGGCAAGCCGACGCGGGGCTGATCAAGGCGGGCAATGAATTGTCGCGGGCGACGCTCATCGAGGCGGCGCACCGGCTGATCCGGTTCGACGACCGCTGGAGGGCCTTGGCCACGACGTTGCGCGTCGCGGGCAAGCCGGCGTGCGTGGTCGCCGCGGCGGTGGCCAACCGCTGGACGCGTTGGCTGTTTCATCAGGTCTCGGGAGGGCCGATCACGCTGAGGCGGGCATCCTGAACCCCAGGCCAATCGAGGAAACACGCCTTGAAAGGGAGGAACCACCGCCGCGTCCCGGACTGAGGAGGGCGACTCGACGGACCCTTGGGCGGAACGCTCGTTCGTAGATGGGGTCGTCCTCTTCAACCCTCTCGAAGCACCCATTGGGGCTAGGTCCTGGAGCCGACGCTCGGATAGAAGAGTGGGACACACGGCGGCGAGGGTGGTACCGCGATGGCTCTGTGATTTGATCGTCATTGAAATCGAGCACATTATTATACAAGGAGATGGCGGAACGAATCGGCCCGACCTGACGACGGCCGTCGCGGACCAGGCGATC
>JBFWRA010000138.1:0-7662 GCA_050249155.1 Isosphaeraceae bacterium
AAAGAGCTGGCGAGTTTGGATACGCGCCCGACCGCGTCGGCATGATCGGATTCTCCGCCGGCGGCATGGTCACGGCCGAGGCCCTCTTCGGTCCGGCGGAGTCGCGCCCGGATTTCGCGGCGATCATCTACGGTGCCCGCGAGCTCAAGGAAGTACCAAGCCCGGCGCCGCCGTTGTTCCTCGCGGTCGCGGCGGACGACACGATGGCCGTGGGTCGGACGATCGACCTGTTCAACGCGTATCGTCAGGCGAAGGGTCCGGCCGAGCTTCACGTCTTTCAGATGGGGGCGCACGGGTTCGTCAAAAAGGGGGGCGGCGCGGACCGCTTCATGGACCGACTGGAGGAGTGGCTCGCTGTGAACAAGCTGCTGTCCAGGCCCGGGAAGTGAGAGGAATCGATCTCCAAGAACCTACCGAGGTGCCTGATGTCCGACCGGTTCGAAAGCGGGCCGACGACCCGCGGCGACAAGGCGACGCCGCGTCCATTTCACCGACGCGATCTTCTTCGGGGAAGCGCCCTGGCCGGAATCGCCTCACTCCACCCGGGGATCTCGGCCGGAGCCGGTCAGGGTGAGCCGACCACACGTTCGCGCGTGGTGGCCACCGACCCGAAGGCGATCGTCGAGACGACCGCGGGCAAGGTCCGGGGTTACGTGAGCGACTCCGTCTTCTCGTTCAAGGGCATCCCGTACGGAGCGCCGACGGGTGGCGACGCTCGGTTCCTGCCACCGAGGAAGCCGGAGCCGTGGGCCGGCGTGCGAAGCGCTCTGCACTACGGTCCGATTTGCCCGTTTCGCTACGGGATCTCGGACGGCTCCAACTCCGCGGCCGGCGATGAGGACGCGTTCTTGCTCTACCGGGGCTCGAATGCGACCGCGCAGGGCGAGGACTGCCTGCGGGTCAACGTCTGGACGCCCGAGGTCAACGGCGCTGCGGGCCGGCCCGTGATGGTCTGGATGCACGGCGGCGGCTTCTTCGCCGGTTCGGGACACGACCTCCTCGCGTATGACGGCGAGAACCTGGCTCGTCGTCACGACGTGGTCGTCGTCACACACAACCACCGCCTCAACGCCTTCGGCTACCTGAACCTCGCCGAACTCGGAGGCGAGCGATACCGGCACTCCGCCAACGTCGGGCTGCTCGACCTGGTGGCCGTGCTCGAGTGGGTCCGCGACAACGTCGCGCGCTTCGGTGGAGATCCGGGGAACGTGACGATCTTCGGCCAATCCGGTGGTGGCGGGAAGGTCGGATCGCTCATGGCGACGCCGGCGGCCAGGGGCCTTTTCCACAAGGCCATCGTTCAAAGCGGCTCGATGCTCCACGCCGGCATCCCCGAGGATACCGGCCGACTCGCCTCCGCGTTCCTGAAGGAGTTGGGGCTGTCGAAGTCGCGAATCGACCAGCTTCAGGAGGTTCCAGTCGAACGCCTGACCACGGCCGTCCGGGAGGCGACGCGCAAGGCGGTCCCGCCTCGATCGGCGGTACCCGACCTGCGCTCGATGGTTCGCAGCCTGGGCTGGGGCCCCACCGTCGACGGCGAGGTCCTCCCGACGCACCCGTTCGATCCGGCGGCACCGGCCATCTCCTCCGACGTGCCGATGCTCATCGGGACCAACCGCGACGAGTTCGTCAACGGCGTGGGCAACCCCGACGCCTACGCCCTGAACGCCGCGCAACTGGAAGAACGCTTGAAACCGAGGTTTGGGACGCGGACCGCCGCGATCATCGCGGCCTATCGCGAGGAGTACCCGGACGCGAAGCCGTTCGACCTCCTTTCCGCGATCTCTTCCGCGGCCATCCGCCAGGGAGCCGTCGAACAGGCCCAGCGCAAGGCCGCTCTTGGGAGAGCGCCGGCTTATCTCTATTTATTCTCATGGCGCACCCCCATGCTCGAAGGCCGCCCCGGCGCGTTCCACAGTTCGGAAATCACGTTCGTCTTCGATAACGCCGACCGCTGCGTGAACCTCACCGGCGGCCTGCCAGAGGTCATCGACCTCTCGACCCGAATGAGCGCGGCGTGGGTCCACTTCGCGCGGCACGGCGTTCCAGGTCATCCCGGCTTGCCCACCTGGCCCGCGGTCTCGGACGGAAAGCTCCCGACGATGGTCTTCGACACTCCTTGTCGATTGAAGGACGACCCCGAGGGGGAGGGACTAAGGGCGATCGCGGGCGCGTGACCCCACAGTCGGACGGCGCGATGCCACTCACCGTCGCGACGTCCCAGACCATTCGGGACGCTTGCCGGACGAAGTGGCGGACGCTCGCCGCTCGCGTCCGCCTTGTACAGTACTCTCGATCCCGCGTGGCGACGACGAGTTCAGCCGGGTGCCTATGCCGCCACGCGATCTCCGCTGGCTCCTGGGATCGGTTCGCATGGGGAGCGACTCGTCCCCGCGGCTTCACGGTGAGGGATCGACGACGGAGTCTTGACGAGCGAAGAGTACCGTCTTGACCGAGGGATTGGTCCAATCCCAGGAACGCGGTTCATCGGCGCTCGGGCCGGGCTTCCAGCCCGAGCGTTACTTTTCCAACGTCTTCCCGTTGGGGACCGTCACTCTGCCGATTTGGTCAGGTCGCGACTGCGGTTTTGCTCGATCGCGGCGACCACACCGTTGTTGACCTTGCGATAGAGCCAGGACCGATAACGGGCTGGCATCTCCGCGTTGATCCACTTGAGCGCCGACGTACCCGCTCCACGACGCCCTTGCGACTCGGCGATCGCGCCGAGGGCGACGATTCGCTGGGCCTCCTCGGAATACAGGCTGACCGACGCCCTCGCGTCCTCGAATCGGCCGACCGTGATCAGGCTGTCGATCAGGACTCCGGCGAGCACCGCCCGGGGGTCGTCCTGGGTGATGGACGCGACCGCCTCGGCGGCCAGGCGGTAGCTCGAGGTCGCGCCGTCGGGGTCTCTTCGGCGGGCCTGAACCTCGGCCACCTTGATGAGGGCGTTGGTCCGGACCTCGGGGTTGGGGATCGTTCGAGCGATCTGGACGGCTCTGGCGTATTGATTGGAGTCCGCTGCGGCGGCGGAGACCACCACCAATGCCTGGTCGTGCCAGACCGGTCGGTCGATTTTCGAGGCGAGTTCCCTGGCTTCCCGAAGTAACTGGTCGGGAAGCCCTCCGTAGGACGTGTCAAACCCCTCGGCTTCGGTCGATTCCTGGATCGCGGCGGGGAAGTCGTTCAGGATGGAAGAACTTCCATAGGCCATACTCTCCGCGACCCTCGCCATGTACTCGGTTCGGAACGTCCGGTTCGTGATGCGCTGGGCCAGCGTGGCCGCTCTTCGCCAGTCGCCCATCGCCGATCGAATGACGTCCACCGGGTCGTAAGGGGTCGCCTCGGGCATCGCCTCGGCGGGTTTATCGTCGCTGTCTGAACGGAGCAACGGATCGGGCTGGACTCGACCTTCACGGAGCCTCGCCTCGGCCAACGTGTTCAACGCGGTGAGGATCGAAATCAAACGCTGATCCTGGATCAGTCCAGGAGGTGTGGCGAAGGCCGCCTCCGACGCGGCGTCGAGCGCTCGCTCGGCCATGTCGAGTTGGTTGCTGAACGTCGCCGCGCTGGCGATACGAGAGAGAGCCAGGCTTCGCTCGCCGGGGACCGGGATCCTTTTCGCGTAATCCAGGTGGACCTCGGTGACAGTCGACCGCTCGGAAGCCCGGGGGCCGCCGTCATCGGTGCCGAGCAACGCGTCGAGAGGGATCGCGGGCTGTTCATCCGGGAAGGTCACGTCGATCCCTGGCCCGAACGGGACGGGCTCGTTGGGGTTGACCCGGGGAAGTCCCCGGGGCATCGGGGTGTAACGGTCGGCCCCCGGAAGCCTCAGCGAGCCTCCGGATTCATATCCGGTACCGGTGGGAGAGCCCATCCCTCCGGATTCCAGGCCGGTCCCCGTGGTGTTGCGCGACGCGCCTCCCGACATGCCCGTTCCCGTCCCGGGCCCCGATCCGGAACTCGGGTTGAACTGGGCGGACGCGGTCGTGGCGGTGTGACAAGCCAGGGTGATCGCCAGCCCCAGCGTCAGGCCTGGCGAGTGGTTTCGGAGAAGACCAACGATCGTCATGGGTGCCAGTCCTCGAGGGGGCCGAGCCATTCACGACGGGCCCCAGCCGGGAAATCCGGGCGAGCGGTTCAGGTGCGCGGTCGCAACGATCCCGTCGCGCCTTGAATCATTCCCCGCGATCGCGGTTCGGTCAAATCAGACACGAGTCCTCTCCTGGCCCAGTCGCCCCCCTACCCTTCTCGCCGGAAGATTCGCCTGGGGTTGTCGATGAGAATCAGCCTGGCCAGCTCCAGAGCGCGCTCGACGGGCCATCCCCGCCCCCTCACGCATTCGGTCGCCAACGTCTCCGCCAGGATTCTCCGGAACATGTTGAACTTCGGCAGGACGAATTCGAGCTTGTAGGCGTCCGAATAGTAGCCCACCACCTTGACCTTGGGGACCGCCTGAATCCTGGCCCGAAGGTCCGCGGCGATGTAAGCGGGAATATTCGAGTACCACCAGTGCCCCAGCGGCACCACGTTCGGAAAAATCCAGGAGTAGGCGACCAGCTCCGCCCCCGCGTCGGGCGACAGGGTCGAAACGGGGAAGGTCACGCCCGGGAAGTGGTTGAAGAGTTCCTGGTAATCGTGGAGACTCACCCGGCGGTCGAAGAGGTCTCGGCCTCCCGAGACCCCGGCGGGATAGACGTTTCGGATCGGGCCGATCATCAGATCGAACGGCAACCGAAACTCCGCGCAGAATTCGGCGATCGTCCAGAAGACGATCCTTCGAACCTCGTCATGCTCATCGGGGCGGAGGTCCATTTGGTTCAATGCCCGGCGAATCGGCGTGACTCCGCGAAGCGGCGCGCCCTTGCGAGGCACGAAGTCCGGCGGCAGGCTGATCGCGCAGGCCCGCGCGCCTTGGGCGACGAATCGCTCGAACAGAACCCCGATCGCCTGACGGAGCGTCGCGTAGTCCTGGACGTCGACGTCGGCGGAGGCGCGAAGCCGCTCCGCCGTCCGTTTCTCGTGAAGCTTGAGCACGAGGTCGTCGGTGCGCAGGCAAGGCACGTACCGGGTCGTGTCCCACCCTTTCAGAGGGTCGTCGAAGTCGTTGGTGAGGAAGACGGCCTCGATGTTCGAGCGCTCCCAGACCGATTGGTCCCAGGCGGAGCTTTCCCTCGATTTGTCCGCCCGCTCATAGAGCGATTCGATGACGTCAGGCGTGATTCGATCGCCTGAGAACCCGTGGAAGGACCGGGCGATCTCGATCAACCAGGAATAC
Source organism: Isosphaeraceae bacterium (assembly GCA_050249155.1). GTDB lineage: Bacteria > Planctomycetota > Planctomycetia > Isosphaerales > Isosphaeraceae > JBFWRA01. Next base: position 5,279 of record JBFWRA010000138.1, read on the forward strand.
TGAACCGTGTTGTCCAGGGTGTGGAGGTTGTCCGCGAGGTTTCGGACGCGGGTCTCTGGATCGAGTTCCGGGGCGACCCTGGCGGCGGGCATGCCAGCGGAATGGGCAAGTTCGGTATAGTAGTGATACCCCAGGATTTCATCGAAATTCCGAGCCGCGGGGCGGTGCGCGTCGATATGGGAGTGGGGGTCGTAGATCGGCCAGCGGGCCATCTCGTCGAGAAGTTCGCGGGCCGCTGAGTCGAGAGGAGCGATGGTTGTCATGGGGTCGGCTCGGCCGGTCGACAACGACCGGATTGGTTGTGGCTGGGGATCGACGGCTCAAGGGGAGCGCGCTCTCCGGACGAGAACCTTGTGCGGTCAGGCTATCGGCCGGACCGCGATCAGGCAAGGGTCGCTTGCGAGGGGGAGTGCCGGATGAACGTCCTGGTGACCGGGGGAGGAACCGTCTCGCCGATCGACGACGTTCGGTCGATCACGAACACCTCCACCGGTCGGTTCTCCGCGACGATCAGCGAGGAGTGCCTGGCTCGGGGCGCGACGGTGCATCACGTCCACGCCTGGGGGGCCGAGCTTCCTTTCTTCCGGGCGGCCCGATTCGACCTGGACGCGGTCGGAGAAGACGCTGAACGCGAGATCGAGCGTCTGGAGTCGCTCCGCTCGCGATACCGCGCGGTCCGCGATCGGCTCCACCTGATCCCCTTGCGACCCGCGACCGTCAGCGCTTACGCCAGCGTCCTGGAGGGGCTCCTCACCTCGCGGCCGTTCGACCTGGTCCTGTTGGCGATGGCGGTCTCGGACTACGAACCGGAACCGATCGCGGGCAAGATCGAGTCCTCCAGCGAGTCCTTGCTGGTGCGCTGTCGAAGAACGTCCAAGGTCATTCGTCGGGTCAGAGACTGGGCCCCCTCGGCGTTCCTCGTCGGTTTCAAGCTCCTCTCTCACGAATCGGAAGCGGAGTTGATCCGCCGCGCCGAGGACGTTTGCCTACAGAATCGCGCCGAGGCGACGGTGGCGAACGACTTGCGCACTCTGCGAGAGGGGCGGCACACCGTCCACCTGGTCAGGCCAGGTCAGGCTCCCGAAACGTTTGGACCTTCTCCGACAATGGCGGGAGAACTGGTGGAACGAGTTTTCGCCCTGACCCAAGCGGGTCGTTAACGCCTTACCCTGGTGACTCGCGAGGGCCCGCGATGACCGCGACCGCACTGCTCCCACGTTCCAAGTCCGAAGCCCCTCCGCGTCTGTATCTGCCAGAACTCGATGGACTTCGGTTCTTCGCCTTTCTCCTGGTGTTCCTCTTTCATCTGGGAGCCCGCCGCGGGAACCTCTCCGCGCTCGTCGGTTCGACCGCCGCGCGTTGCTTCCGTGAAAACGGCTGGGTCGGCGTTCAGCTCTTCTTCATCCTGAGCGGTTATCTCATCGTGACGTTGCTCCTGCGCGAGGAAGCCTCGTATCGCGAGATCGATTTGCGCGCGTTCTGGGTCCGCCGCATCCTTCGGATCTGGCCTCTCTTCTATCTCACCGTGACTCTGGCGTTTTTTGTGCTCCCCGCCTTTCAAGGAGATTTTCGAAGCTCCGGCGGCGGGATTCAAAACGTCCAGCGGCACTTCCTCTGGTTCGCGCTCTTTCTTGGGAACTGGTCGATGGCGATCCAGGGGCCAGTGACCGAGGACGCGCAGAGCATCCTTTGGAGCGTCTGCGTCGAGGAACAGTTTTACATCGTCGTGCCGCTCTTGATCGCCCTGGTTCCAAGAATGGCCCGCATTCCGACGGTCCTCGGACTGATGGCGCTCGCGGTGGGCTCGCGCGCCTGGCTCGCCTATACAGGCGCGAACCAACTCATGCTCCAGTACAACACCTTCGCCCAGTTTGACACGCTATTGAGCGGCGTGCTTCTGGCCCTGCTTCTGGGGACCGAGCCCAGGATGCACCTCGGGCTCGCCAGGCTGTTGACGTGGCTCCAGTGGCCGATTTACGTCCTGACACTCTGGGTCTTCTCGCGATCCACGTTGGGACACGGCGAGGCCTGGCGGCGAACCTGGGACTTCGTGGCGATCTGGGGGGTCGGAGTCGGGCTCATCGCCGTCGCGGTCGTGGTCCCGGGTTGGCTTCGTTCGGCGCTGAGCCACCCGAGATTGGTCCGCCTGGGACGGATCAGCTACGGGCTTTACATGTTTCACGAGATTGGCTTCTGGATACGCGACCGAGTCGGTCACTTCGTCGGTTGGTTCCCTTACCAGGACGTGGTGTATCCGATCTTCGCCCTGGGGGTCACCGTGGCTCTCGCCTCAGTGTCCTACGACTATTTCGAGTCGCGATTCCTTCGACTCAAGCGAGGCTGGACCCGCGTGCCGTCACGGCCCGAGTGATCCGAGCCCCACA
>JBFWRA010000139.1:0-7662 GCA_050249155.1 Isosphaeraceae bacterium
GACCTGCCGGTAGGCCAGCGCGGCGAGTTGGCGTTCCAGGGGATCGCGGTCGGCCTCGGACTTTCGGAGGATGGCCTGGAGGTCCTCGGGGAACTTGGCGATCGCGTCCCTGGCCGCGGTTTCGCGGTGGGGGCGTTCGACTTCGGCGATTTCCTGACGGATGGCGGCGGTCTCGGCTTCCCAGGCGGAGAGCCTGGCCTGGTGGTCGGCCCTGGCCTCGGGGGGAAGCAGGTCGAGGTCGTCGCGTGGCAGGATCGGGTTGAAGAACGCCTGAAGCCGGTAATAGTCGCGCTGAAGGATCGGGTCGAACTTGTGGTCGTGGCAGCGGGCGCAGCCGATCCCGAGTCCAAGGAAGACGTCGCCGGTGACGTCGGTGAGGTCGTTGAGAATGGCCGACCACTGCCCGGGAACGTCGCGCTGGTTGTATTCGTACGTGCCCAGACGGAGGAAGCCGACGGCCACCCGGCTCTCGGGGCTGTCTGGGTTCAGTTCGTCGCCGGCGATCTGTTCGGCGACGAACTGGTCGTAGGGCTTGTCGCGGTTGAAGGCGTCGACCACGTAGTCGCGATAACGCCAGGCGTCGGGTCGGTACGCGTCCTGTCGGTAGCCGTCGGACTCGGCGTAGCGCGCCAGGTCGAGCCAGTGGCGCGCCCAGCGCTCCCCGTAGTGGGGGCTGGCCAGGAGCCGTTCCACGAGTCGTTCGTACGCCTCGGGCGACTCGTCGGCGGCGAACGCCTCGACCTCGGCGGGGTCGGGGGGAAGTCCCCAGAGGTCGAAGGTGAGCCGACGGATGAGGGTGCGTCGATCGGCCTCGGGAGCCGGGGACAGGCCCGCGGCCTTCAGTCTCGCGAAGAGAAACTGGTCGATCGGATTGCGCGCCCAGCCCTCGTCGTCGACGGTCGGTGGTTCCGGGTGGGTCAAGGGCTGAAAGGACCAGAACGCGCGGTCGGCCTCGGTGATCCTGGGTCCGGGGGTCGCGCTCGTGGTGGTCTGGCGGGCGGCGTCGCCGTGCGATTCGGGCCAGGGGGCCCCCATCTCGACCCATTTCCGCAGCGCCTCACGGGGGCCGTCGGCCAGTTTGCCGGTGGGAGGCATTTCCAGGCCGTCGAAGTTCACGGCCTCGACGAGCAGGCTCTCCTCGGGCTTGCCGGGCACGACGGCGGGTCCGCTCTCACCTCCCTGGAGCGTGGCGGCCCTGGTGTCGAGGCGAAGTCCCCCCTTGCTCTTCTCGGGACCGTGGCACTTCAGGCAATTCTGAGCGAGAACGGGCCGAACCTCGGTCTCGAAGAACTTGAGAGCGTCGGCGGAGGGATCTCCGGCCAGGGCCGGAGCGCTCACGACGAAGGCGACCGCGAACACGGCCACCGATCGAAGTGATCGCGAGGGAGTCAGGGAGACTTCGAACCTTCGAGGGGTCGTCATCGGGTGAGGCTCCTGGACCCGATCGTCAGGAATCGCGCGGACGGTGGCGATTGCGAGGCAAGGTGGGAACACGGCGGGCGCGCAACCGCGCGGCAATCTCACCTCGCAGTGTAACATCGCTTCATCTCTGGGACAACAACGCCCCAGGGCCGTTCCCCGCGAACGTTCACCCCCTTCGACGATGGATCGCTTCCTCCCTTCTCAATCGTCGGCCGACGGGAGGTGGCCGCACCGTAATCCCCCGCGACGCCCCTGATTCCATTTCGGAAGGGGGGCGGATCGATCGCGATGCAACACGGGAAAATCCCCTCAATCAAGCATTCATGGGCTTCTGGACCGGTCGACTGACGCGTCAGGGTCCCGAGCCAATCAGGGCGGCCTCCAGCGCGGCCGTCTTCGGGAAGAGGACGTTGTTTTCCTTGTGGATATGACGGTGCAGGTCGGCCTCCAGTCGGGCGAGCCCCTCGTACAGGGCCTGGAACGTCGGGCAGCCGTCGGCGGGAGGCTGGTAGTCTCCCGTCAGAATTCGCAGCCGATCCAGGACCTCGCCGACGGCCTCGTGCTCGTGCTCCATGACCCGGATCGGATTGTCGACCGTGCCGCAATGGATCGGGAAGGGCGCATCGGCCGCAGCGAGTCGTTTGGCCAGCGGGAACAGCACCTGTTCCTCCTTGACCATGTGGGATTCCAGTTCCGCCTGGAGACCCGCGAACATCTCGCGAAGCTCCGTCAGCTCCGGATGCCTTGACCCGTGGGCGTCGACCACCGTTTCGATCAACCTCGCGAGTCTCGGCAATTCCCGGCGCAGGAAGACGTGGTGAGTGGCCACGATGTGGTCGACCAGCCCGGGCACGGACGTCGCGTTCCAGTCGATCCGATCCTCGTCCTCGGACAGGTCGCTGACGTCGCTCTCGGCGAGTTCGGCCAGGACCTGATCGACGTCGAGCGATCGCGCGGCGCAGGCCGACCCGAGCGAGGTCGCTCCCCGGCAACAGTAATCGATCCCGAGACGTTCAAAGACCCGGGCGCGGCCGATCCGCTCGGCGACCAACGCGCCGACGGAGAGTTCCGGTGAGATTCTCATTTCCTCAGTCCTTCGTAAAGCGGACGCGCGTCGGAATCGAACCCGCGACCCTCCCCGCGCGTTCGTTGTGAGTCGTCGCGCTCACTCCGGTCGATCAGCCTGAATCGCGCGTTGAAGGGCGCGCCAGGCCAGCAGGGCGCACTTCAGTCGCGCGGGGTTGGGTCGAATGCCCAGGTGCTCGAGCATGTCGTCGGCCGAGAACGCGCGCGCTTCCGCGAGGGGCTTGCCCTCGACCCATTCCGCGAGCATCGCCGCGGCCGCCTGGCTGATGGCGCAGCCCTGGCCATCGAAGCGCGCGCGTTCAACGATCGATCGCGAATCGACGCCCAGCTCCAGGTGAATCCGATCGCCACAAAACGCGTTGTTCAGATCGGCCTGATAATCGGGGGATTCGAGCCGTCCGCGATGGATCGTCGAGAAGGCGTATTCCAGGATCTCTTCGCGATAGAGGACGTCGTCCATTCAACGGCTCCTGGCTTTGCGGAAAAGGGCGAGGGCCTCCTCGATGGCTTCCGCCAGAAGGTCGACCTCCCCGAGGGTGTTGTAAACCGAGAAGCTGGCGCGGGCCGTCGCCGGAACGTTCAGGTGCTCATGCAAGGGCGATGCGCAATGGGACCCGGCGCGAATCGCGACTCCACGCCGATCGACCAGCGAGGCCAGGTCATGGGGATGCATGCCCTCGACGACGAAGGAGACGATGGCCCCCTTGTCACTCGGGTCGGGGCCAAACACACGAAGGCCGGGGATCTCGCCGAGCACCTTGTGCGCGTGCTCGATCAATCGGGCCTCGTGGGCGCTCACGACCTTCACGTCGAGCCGTTCCAGGTACTCGACGGCGGTGCCGAATCCGATGGCCTCGGCGATCGGTGGCGTTCCCGCCTCGAACTTCCAGGGCGCTTCCCGCCACTCGGACCCAGCTCGATCGACCTGTCCGACCATACCCCCGCCTCCCATCGTGGGGGGCATCGCGTCCAGGAGTTCCCGACGCGCGTACAGCGCGCCGACTCCCGTCGGCCCGAACATCTTGTGGGCCGAGAAGGCCAGGAAGTCCACCTTGAGGCGGCTGACGTCCGTCGGCCGATGGGGAACGCTCTGAGCGCCGTCCACCAGCGCGAGCGCGCCCCGATGATGAGCGAGGTCGACGATCTCGGGCAACGGTGTGACGGTCCCGAGCACGTTCGACATGCCGGTCACGGCCACCAGGCGCACCCTGGGCGACATCTGACGTTCGAGGGAGTCGAGGTCCAGCGTTCCCGACGGCGTCAACTCGGCGAACCTGAGAGTGAGTCCCCGCTCACGCGCCAGCATCTGCCAGGGAATCAGGTTCGAGTGATGTTCGAGGACGGTGAGAACGATCTCGTCACCATCCTTGAGAAAGGTTCGGCCCCAGGACTGGGCCACGAGGTTGATGGACTCGGTGGTCCCCCTGGTGAGGACGATCTCCTCGGCATCCCTGGCGCCGATGAAGCTCGCGACGCGGCTCCGCGCCGACTCGAACTCCTCGGTCGCGCGTTCACTGAGGGTGTGAATCCCCCGATGGACGTTGGCCGAGTACTCCCGCAGGTACTCTCCGACGGCGTGGATCACCGGCCAGGGCTTCAGGCTGGTCGCCGCGGAGTCCAGATAGGCCAGGGGAATTCCAGGTCGCACCTCGCGCTGGAGCGCGGGAAAATCGCGACGGACCACCTCGGGATCGAAACGCGCGTCAGGCATGGCAAGATCAATCGCCGGCGGGTTCTGTCGGTGTCTCTGAGAAATCACACGTCATCCCAGCATCCTTACCACGACCGACGCGACGAATCGACCTCCCTCCGCGACTCGCCACGTCCTCCACGCGGTGATTCCGCATTTTCAATGCCTGAAGACCTCGCCGAGCTCGGGTCGGCCACGGAGCGGAGCCGCGGCCGACACGTGGGACTTCGTCGAGGACAAGCGCGCGAAACGGAACAGGAAGCGCGCGGTTTCGAACCATGAAAGCGCGCGGTTTCGAACCACTCTCGACGGTGGATTGGGGAGTGTCGAGTGGATCCATCAGGAAATCAAGGGGAATGATCCTCGATCCGTTCATTCGGCACGACCTCTGCGATAGGAAGGTCGCATCCACGTGTCACTTTGGGTAGGCGATCTCGCGGAGAGAGGGCCCTCACGATGTTCGCATCGCACCCGTCCAACTGCGTTCGACTCGGAAAACGCGGTCCCCAAGGTCCGTGGGCCGTGAGTCTCCTCCGAAAGGCGGGCCCTCGGCGATCGGAGGGGCCCGAGCCTTCCCCGCGCGTGACTCCCGAGGGTCGCCGAGCCGCGAATCGCGTCGTGTGGGTCGCGACGGTGTTGACGACGACGTCATGGGTGTTGGGGTGTGGGAGGTCGGAGCCCCCGGCGACCGTGCCTCCTGTCTCCAGTGAGTCGGCCTCCGCGGACCACTCGACGCCACCCAGGTCCACTCCGGCGAAGGATGGGACCATCGCCGTCGCTCCCACTTCTCCTTCCCAACGGCCCACGGAGGTCGCCGTCGCGTCCGCCTCGCCGGGAGCCCAGCTCTACTCGCGATATTGCGCGTCCTGCCACGGCGAGAACGGTGACGGGAACGGAATCGCCGCGCGGTTCCTTTATCCCAGGCCCCGGAACTTTCGGGACGGTCAGTACCGCATGGTCACGGCGGTCAACAACCTCCCCACGGATGAGGATTTGATGAACGTCGTGGTCCGAGGCATGCCAGGCTCGGCGATGTTCCCGGTCGCGGGCCATCTGTCCGAGGAGGATCGGAAGGCCCTGGTCGCCCACGTTCGCGGTCTGACCCATCAGGGGATCGAGGCGCGGGTCCGCAAGGAGGCCGAGGAAGTCGGCGACGTCGCCACTCCCGAGGACATTGAACAGCGCCTGGCCAGCCACGGCACGCCCGGGGCCGTTCTTCAGATGCCCCGCGACCTGCCCGCGTTCGACGCCGCTTCGGTCGCCAGGGGCCGAGAACTCTACGTCAAGGGATGCGCCACCTGCCACGGCGACGGCGGCAAGGGGGACGGCGTGCAGGAGCAGCGCGACGAGTTCGGCCTTCCCATTCGGCCTCGGGATCTGACGCGAGGGATCTTCAAGGGTGGGCGCGACACGAACCAGCTTTACGCGAGGATCGTGCTGGGGATTCCAGGCACCCCCATGCCGGCGTCCCCCGCGCTGAAACCGGCCGAGGTCGGCGACCTGATCAACTACATTCACTCGCTCTCCGACGAGGCGACGACGGCTCGGTCGGAACATAAGCGGACCAAGATCCTCGCCAGGAAGGTGAACGAGACGTTGCCCGAGGTGATTCCCAACGGGGTCTGGGACGCCGCGCCCGCGGCCGACCTCGTGGCGAGCCCGCTCTGGTGGCGCGACCACGACGACCCGGACCTGCGGGTGAAGGCCGTCCACGACGGAACCACGCTGGCGATCCTCATGAGCTGGCGCGACGCCTCGCGAAACGATCAATCCGGCGGGGTCCTCGACTTCCCCGACATGGCGGCCGTCGAACTGTTCAAGGGAACGGCCGAACCGTTCCTCGGCATGGGGACCGCCGACGCCGCCGTGGACGTCTGGCTCTGGAACGCCGCCGCCCAGGCCGACCGAAAACGCTATGGGGACGTGGACACGGCGCACCCCAATATGGCCGTCGATATGTACCCGCTCGAGAAGCCGGCCGAGGGTGGGGACCAGCGGGCGCACGCGACGGAACGACAACCTCGCGAATTCCTCACCGCGTGGGCGGCCGGCAACCTCCGCTCCGACCCGACCCACCCCGCCGACGCCACGAACCTCCAGGCCAAGGGGTTTGGCAGCTCGACCATGCGTCCACGCGCGTCGCAGTTGGTCCAGGCGGTCGGCGCGTACCAGGACGGGCGCTGGACCGTGGTGCTCCGAAGGCCGTTGACGGTGGCGACGGACGCGGGGCTCTCGATCGCCCCTGGCGATTCGCTGTCGGTGGCGTTCGCGCTGTGGGAAGGCTCGGTGCGCGACCGCAACGGCCAAAAACTGGTGACGATCTGGCATGACGTGACCGTCGAATGACGAATCCGAGGCACGGGGCGAACTTTTCTCGTTTGTCTTCGAGAGGGAGCGTGACGATGAACCGGCGTTCGTTTCTCCGATCGGCCATGGCCGTCGGCGGCTCCAGCCTCCTCGCCCCGACGCTCCGCGCGTTCGACGTGGTGAGCGTGGCCAACCCGCTGGGGGTCTACCCCTCGCGCGACTGGGAGCGAGTCTATCGCGACCAGTACCACTACGACTCGACCTTCACCTGGGTTTGCGCGCCGAACGACACTCATATGTGCCGATTGCGGGCTTACGTGCGCAACGGCGTCATGCTTCGGAGCGAGCAGAATTACGACCACGACCGCTGCGGGGACCTCTACGGCAATCACGCGACCAAGGCGTGGAACCCGCGGGGCTGTCCCAAGGGGTACACGATGCAGCGCCGGGTCTACGGGCCCTACCGCCTCAAGGGGCCGGTCCTCCGCAAGGGGTGGAAGGAGTGGGCCGACGCGGGCTTCCCCTCGCTCTCGGAAAAGCCGGAGCTGCGCACCCAGTACAAGTTTGACGACCGCGGCACCGACGAGTTCGTCCGGGTTTCCTGGGATCAGGCCCACGAGTACCTGGCCAAGGGCCTGGAGGCGATCGCCAGGACCTACAGCGGCGAGGCCGGCAAGGCTCGACTGGTTCAGGATGGTTACGACCCCCTGATGATCGATCAGGTTCAGGGAGCCGGGACCCGGACGATCAAGATCGGATCGAACCTGCCACTCCACGGAGTCGTGGGCAAGTTCGGCATCTATCGGTTCGCGAACCTGCTCGGGTTGCTGGACCACCACGTCCGAGAGGTCCCCCCCGAGCAAGCCAGGGGAGCCCGCGACTGGAACGAATACACCTGGCGAGGCGACCAGGCCCCCGGCCACCCGTTCGTCCACGGACTTCAGACCTCCGACATGGACATGAACGATCTAAGGTTCACCAAGCTCTTGATCCAGTGCGGTAAGAACCTGATCGAGAACAAGATGCCCGAGTCGCACTGGCTCAACGAGGTCATGGAGCGGGGCGGCAAGATCGTCGATATCGCGCCGGAATACAACTGCCCAGGGACCAAGTCGAACTACTGGATCGGGGTCCGTCCTGGACTGTCGGACACGGCC
>JBFWRA010000140.1:0-7652 GCA_050249155.1 Isosphaeraceae bacterium
GTGCGATTTTTTTTGCGGAGGCATCGGCCGGGTCCTGGAATCCTGATGTTCCCCACGTGAGGGAACTGGGGCGTCGCACGCTCCGCCGCCAGGCACCCTCGACGAACAGGTGCGACCCGTGTGTGAACCGCTCTAGACTGACCGATCGGCGATCGATCCGCTAGAGGCGCGCGGTGAAGGCCCAGTCCCAGCTTCGAGGATGTTCGGAGAACTCGGTCCCTCCGGGCACGCTCTCGTCCCAGGGGTAGCGCACCTGGCCCAGTTCCACCGTCGCGAACCCGGCCTTGGCCAATCGGTAGGTGATCTCGAACGGGTGCCAGAACTTCTGGTCGATTCCGTGGAACCGAAACCGGCCGAACGCGAAGTCGTAGAGCGAGTGCTCGGCGTGGAACGCGGCGGAGCGCTCGGCTTCCTCGGCGGTCGCGCCTCGGTCCAGGGCCCGGTCCATCAACAGCATCGTGTGATACAAGATGGCGTCGATCGATGGGACGACGCCGAGGAAGACTCCGCCGGGCCGGAGCGCCTTGTGGATGGCTCGAAGGGTCCGGTCGATCAGTCGAACGTCGGGCATCACCAGCGAGTTGACCGCCAGGGCCACGTCGAGCGAATTGGCCAGGTCGTCGAGGTGATGCATCGGCCTGGTCAGGAAGTTCACACGTTGCGCCCGCTTCCCCATGCGCTTCTTGGCCTTGGCGATCATCGCGGGGGCGAAGTCCAGCGCGTGGATCGTGCCGAATCGGCCGACGAGCATGGGGAGCAACACGCCCGTGCCGCAGCCCAGGTCCGCGACCACCTTCGCGCCGGGGTCCGGCAGCGCCTCCAGCGCCTCGATGAGCGGGTTCTCGACGGCCGGGTCGAACGGGTCGAGGAACAACTCGTCGTACCGGGGCGCGGCGAGTCCCCATTGGCGATCCTGGTCTTGGAGATCATTCACGGGGACGGGTGCCCTTCTGGCTGGGGCGGGCCGCCGACGTTGAGCGCCCCTGGCGCGCGACGGTTCCACGTCGCGGATGCTCGGAGCGACCGCGGGGCCTTTTCGGTCAGTCTACGACATGGGGTGGCGGAACGTCGGGCATGTTGCCTGGTATCAACATCTTCTCTCCGGCGGACCTCGGAGCGAACGTCACCACGTCGATCGCCAGGGACGCCGGCGCGCCGACCACGTCGCGCCGGTAGCTTCGAGGGTAGCCGTAGGTCGGGTCGGGAGTGAACCGAAGGACCGCCCGCGTCCCTTTCGGTCGGCCGAACGGCGCTTCGGTCTGGAGCTGGGCCAACTCGTCGGCGATCACCAGGAAGAGCCCGTCGACTCCGTAGAAGCGCGGCTCGGCGGGTTTCAAGGGAAACCGGCGGCCGTCAGGCGTGATGGAGGAGACGCTTCGCACCTGGCCTCCGCGCACCTCGACCGCGTAACGCGAACGGCTCGGGCTGGTGCTGACCCATTCGAGGTCGTAGTCGGTCACCGCGGCGCGTTCCCAGATCCGACGGGCCTGGGCGACGGAACGGTCCGTGACTTCCTCACCCCCCCCGCAACCAATGATCAACGCGAGCCAGGCTCCGTGAAGCGTCGTGATCGCGATCCGCGGGAATGCGATCATCCGGCCCCCCTGGCGATGAGTGTCGACATGGTTTTGGGCGTCGTCGGCTCTGTATGTCATATCCTCATTCTAGCCGGTCGCCCGACAAGTCGGAATCCCGCCGACTGGTCCCGATTCGCGTCCTAGAGTTCTTTTTGAAGCCTCGCGAAGGATTTCCTCGCCATGGCCCTTTCCCCTTCGTGGGTCCTTGCATCGATTGTCGAGGTGGCGAACGATGGCGCGTTGGAATGTGGACCGCGCGACGGGACTGGGCGACAGTCACCTGGGCGAGCAGGCCTCAACTCCGACGTTGCCGGCGGGCGTGAAGCCGAAGCTTGGCACCTTCCTTCAGACGCTTCACAAGACGATCCGATCGCTGGAGCGACGTTACGAGGAACAGAGGAAACTTCGCGAGGCGACGACCCGGGCCAACGTCGGGTTGATGCTTGACGACATCCTGGAACAGGCGTACCAGGCGTTCCGCCCCTTGATCCCCTACCAGCGGATCGGACTGGCGATCCTTGAGGAGGAGGGCCAGACCCTCCGCACGCGCTGGGTTCGGACCGAATCCGGCGAGCCGAGGCTGAAGCCAGGGCACGTGATTCCGAAGCTTGGCCACGGACTCCAAACGATTCTCGACACGGGGAAGCCTCGGATTCTCCAGGACCTGCCCACCTACCTCGCCAGGAATCCCGACGCGGTCGCCACCCGCCTGATGGTCGAGGAGGGCTTTCGGTCCACGCTCGCTTGCCCACTGATCGCCGTCGGCAGGCCGATGGGCTTCCTCTTCTTCTCCTCGACCCAGCCCGCGGTTTACGACGAGGGGCATGTCGAACTGCTCACGCAGCTCGCTTCCGAGGTCGCGATGATCGTCGAGAAGGGGCGCATGTACGAGGAACTCCAGCGGTCCCATGAGCGGCTCGAGGCCGAGGTGCTCGCGCTGGCGAAGACCGAGCGGGTCCTGCGACAGACCCAGGCCGACCTCGAATCGGCGAACCGAGTGCTCTCCGCCCTGGCGGCGACCGACGGCCTGACCGGAGTGGCCAACCGTCGGTCGTTCGACGAATACTTCGACCGTGAGTGGCGGCGCGCCTTGCGGAACAACCTGTCGATCTCCCTGGTCCTCATCGATCTTGACTTCTTCAAACTTTTCAACGACACCCACGGCCACCTCGCCGGGGACGACTGCCTGCGGTCCCTGGCCACGGCCCTTCGAAAGACGGTGAAGCGGCCCAGCGACCTCGTCGCCCGTTATGGCGGCGAGGAATTCGCCGTGCTCCTGCCGGAGACCGGGCTGGAACCCGCGGCGATGCTCGCCCAGCGCATGCGCGAGGCGATCGAGGCCCTGGCGATTCCGCACCGGTCGTCCCCCATCGCCGGGGTGATCACGGCCAGCCTGGGGGTCGCCTCGCGAACACCCAGGGCCGGAGAAAGCCTCGCCTCGCTGATCCAGTCGGCCGACCAGGCCCTGTACCTGGCCAAACGCCAGGGCCGCAACCGGTTCGCGGTCTCGGTCGACTGAGGACGCGCGAACGATCGACTTGACCGATTCCTGGGAAGGGTGACTGGCGGTCTCGTCCGCGAGACCCCGGCGCGGAGGCCGAACGACCGGGGTCTCGCGGACGAGACCGCCAGCCACCCGGTCATGACGGCGCGAGTGGATCGCTCGGGTCGTTCTCGCGCGGCGACCGACCAGGGTCCGCCGCGTTCCGGTCAGCCGGCGTTGGTCCCCGTCGACGTGATCTCATCGACATACGTCGAGATGCGATCGACCACGGCGTCGATCTCGGAGCGGGTCACGCCTCGCTCTCGCAGGGTCTCCAGCAGGATCTGAACGTAGCGTCGGAAATGCGTCACCCCAATCCCACGGCCGCCATGGGCCCTCGCCAGCGCCAGTCCCGAGTAGGTCTGAGGGCCGTCCAAGGCGGCGCCGAAAAACTCGCGCTGCATGGCCATGATGCGTTCCATCGAGGCCTCGCGAAAGAACGGGGCGAGCTCGGGGTCGGCGATCACCCTGGCGTAAAACTGGTCGAGCAGGGCGTCGATCCCCTCCTCGCCGCCGAGTCGCTGGTACAACGTCGTTTTCGTCTCGTCACTCATGGAGGTCGCTCCCCTGGGCCTGGTCGCCGCCGATCCCGTCGCGACGCGACGTGGCGGCGCGCGTCCACCCGTCCAGTCTGCGACCACCGCGACGCCGGATCAACCTGTTGACGTTCGCCGCGACGCGGGTTTCTCGGTGGCGCGGCCATCCCTGGTTCGGCCAGGAAGGAAGGGGATCATCCGGGGGTCGGTCACTCCTTCCAGAACCAGTGAGGCGATCAAGGGGCCGGTGATCGGGGTGAGGATGATTCCCTTGCGGCCGTGTCCGCTGGCGGCGAAGAGTCCCGCCCAGCCGGGAATCGGGCCAAGGTACGGCAGTCCGTCGGGCGTGCCTGGTCGGAGCCCCGCCCAGGTTCTCAACAGGGGAAGGTCACCGAGGCCAGGGGCGACCCGGGTCGTCCTGGCGAGAATCTCGTGCAGCCCCGCGAGCGTCACCCTGCCGTCGAACCCGACGTTCTCCAGAGTCGTCCCCACGATCAGGGGGCCGTGTGGTCGGGGAATCAGCACCAGTTCGCCACAGAAGACCATCGACTGGAAGGGCCTCGTCGTGGTTTCAAACGTGAGCATTTGACCGCGCCAGGGCACGACCGGAAGTTCGATCCCGGCCGCCGCAGCCAGCGGCCCGGACCACGCGCCCGCGGCCAGGACGACCGCCCCGGCGGGCCATTCGCGGCCGTCGATGGAGCGGACCCCTCGGCAACGTCCGGCGTCGCCGAGCAGGCCGGCCACGGGGGTGTCGGCGACCACCGACGCGCCAAGGTCGGCCGCGGCCCGGAGCAGGGCGGGGGCGAGCCTGGGGTTGTCCACCTGCGCCGCGGTCGGATCGAACACGCCTCCGAGGATGGGGCCGCTGAGCGACGGTTCCCGCTCGCGGACTTCCGCGGCGGTCAGCCGCTGGCCAGGCCCTGGCGGCGGCTCGGTGGCCAGGTCACGGGGCAAGGCGGGGGCGTCGGGGTCCAGCCAGAGGTTCAGCAGGCCGTCCTCGCGATAGTTCAGCCCGACCCCGGAGCGCCCCTGGACTTCCTCGGCGAACTCTGGCCAGAGGGCGAGGCTGTCGCGCGCCAGTGACGTGAGGGCCGGCGGGTCGTCCGATCCCCACTCCGCCACGAGGGCTCCGGCGGCCGCCCAGCTCGCCCCTCGGCCGACCCGTCCCCCCTCCAGCACCGTCACCGACGCGCCTCGGCTGGCCATCGCCAGCGCGATCGATCCGCCGATCGCCCCGCCCCCCACGATCAACACGTCCGGCACCCGGCTCGACACGCGGCCCCCCCCGACGATCCACCCGGTTTTGTCTCCGATCGGCCCACGGACAGATCATAACCGTTGGTGGGCGGCCCCGACGATCCCAAGGTCGGTCCCCCCTTGTTCGGCGAGTTCCCCTTCGGGTAAGCAAGGGCCTGACAGACGGGCGGAACTTGGGAGGATCGGACCCGACCGATGCGCGAGATCACCGCGGAAAACGCCGCTGAATACCTCCGCGAGACCGGCCGGGTGCCCCCTGGACGCGCCCTGGACGTCAGGGCGCTGGGATGGGGCGTTTCCAACGTGGTCATCCGGGCCCAGGTCGAAGGGGAACCGCCGATCATCTTGAAACAGGCTCGCGCCCAGCTTCGGGTCAAGATGCGCTGGGTCAGCCGGCTCGAACGAGTCTGGACCGAGCGCGAGGCGATGGAACTGCTGGCCACGGTCCTGCCCGAAGGGGCCGTCCCCCGGATCCTCTTCGACGACCCGCCAAACTATCTCTTCGCCATGTCGTGCGCTCCGGAGCCCTCGACCGTCTGGAAGGAACAGCTTCTGGCCGGCCAGGTCGACCCCTCCGTCGCCAGGATCGCGGGAACGCTCCTGGGCGCGGTCCACGCCGGCACGCGCGGCCACCCCGCGCTGAGGGGAAGGCTCGCCGACACGACGGTCTTCGACGAGCTGCGGCTCGACCCGTTTTATCGGACCACGGCGCGGGTTCACGCCGAGGTGGCCCCCGCGCTGGAAGCCCTGGCGGACTCGACGACGGCCTTGCCCGAATCCGAGCGGCGTCTCGTCCTGGCGGATTTCAGTCCGAAGAACATGCTGGTCCATCCAGGGGTCGGGCTCGGCTTGACGCTCGTGGACTTCGAGACCGCCCACGCGGGAGATCCCGCGTATGACCTCGGGTTCTTCCTGAGCCACCTGTGGTTGAAGGCCCTGCGCGCGGGCCGATTGGGAATCGGCGGAGGGGACGCGGCCTACCGGGAACTCGACCGGTCGTTCCGCGAGGCGTACCAGGCGGCTGATCCCTCGCTGAGCGACCCGGACCTCTGGCGACGCGCCTCGGCCCACCTGGCGGGGCACGTTCTGGCCAGGGTCGACGGCAAGAGCCCGGTCGACTACCTGGACGAGGCCGCCCAGGAGGCCGCCCGGCGGTTCGCGCTGGAACGGCTCCGCTGATCGTCGGCGACCCGTCCTCACACGGATATTCATACGGAGTTCTCACCTTGGCGACGCTCGCTGGACTGAAGGCCCGGGAGGTGCTCGACTCTCGGGGCAGGCCGACGGTGGAAGTGGAGGCGACCGGCTCGACCGGCGCGACGGGTCGGGCGATCGTCCCGTCCGGGGCCAGCACCGGGCGGCACGAGGCGCTCGAACTCCGCGACGTCGAACGGACCCGGCACGGCGGCCAGGGGGTCCAAAAAGCGGTTGGCCACGTCGAGGGCGAGATCGCCGGGTCCTTGGTCGGGCGGGGCCTGGAACTGGACGACCAGGCCGGTCTCGACGCCGCCCTGATCACCCTGGACGGCACCCCGAACAAGGGGAGGCTCGGGGCCAACGCCGTCCTGGGGGTCTCGATGGCCGTCGCCCACGCCGCCGCGGCGGCGCGTGGCGAGGAGTTGTATGTCCATTTGAACCGACTCTGGCGCGAACGCCTCGAACCTGGCGAGGCGGACTGGGGCGCGCCCACGCTTCCGTTGCCGATGGTCAACATGATCTCCGGAGGCTTGCACGCCGGGGGCAACCTGGATTTTCAGGACTTTTTGATCATCCCGGTGGGCGCGGAGGGATACTCCGAGGCCCTGGAGCGGATCGCCACGGTCTACCGGGCCGTCGGGGGGCTCTTGAAGGCCAAGGGGGACCCCGCCGCGGGACTGGTCGGGGACGAGGGGGGCTACGGCCCGAGACTGGGGGGCAACGCCCAGGCCGTCGCCCTGATCCTGGAAGCCCTCAACGCCTGTGGGCTGGAGCCTGGCCAGGACGTGGCGATCGCCCTGGACGTCGCGTCGACCCACTTTTACGACACCGAGACCCGGACGTATCACCTCACCGCCCCCGGCGACGACGCGCTGGACTCCGCCGGCATGGTCGCGTTGCTGGAATCGTGGGTGAACCAATATCCGATCGTCTCGATCGAGGACGGCCTGGCCGAGGACGACTGGGAAGGCTGGACCGCGCTGACCGCCAGGCTGGGCAGCGCGGTCCAGCTCATTGGCGACGACCTGTTCGCCACGCAAGCCGGGAGGCTTCGCCAGGGGATCGACCACAAGGCGGCCAACGCCGTCCTGATCAAGATGAACCAGGTCGGCACGCTCTCGGAGACTCTGGACACCCTGCTTCTGGCGCGTCGCCAGGGCTACCGGACGATCGTCTCGGCACGTTCCGGCGAGACGGAGGACACGACGATCGCGGACCTGGCGGTGGCGACGGCCGCCGGTCAGATCAAGATTGGCTCGGTGGCGCGTTCGGAGCGGCTGGCGAAGTACAATCGCCTGCTTCGGATCGAGGAACGATTGGGCCAGGACGCCCGGTTCGCGGGCCGGGAGGCGCTAGGGTAGGGGGCTCGTCGGAATCATCCGGCTCTCACGTCGCGCACGGGTGCCCGGGTCAAAGCTCGCGTGATCCGGAAGGGCCTTTGACCTCGAGGTTGGCGACGAACCCAACCGGGCCGATCCTGGACGAATCGCTTCGCCCGACGGCCAGGGCGAATCCGGGTCACGCGAGCTTTGACCCGGG
>JBFWRA010000141.1:0-7652 GCA_050249155.1 Isosphaeraceae bacterium
GATCGAGACCCCCGCCACCTGGGACGACTTCGACGCGATCCGCTGGTATCTCGCCCACGGCCAGACGGTCGTCTACGTGGACAAGAAGGTCTGGCACCTCCTGGTCCTGACGAAATGCCAGTATCTTCGCCCCGACCAGAAGTGCGGGATCTACCTGAATCGACCGAAGATCTGCCGCGAGTACACGACCGACGAGTGCGAGTACGACGACGATTGGCTCTTCGACAAGGTCTTCGAAGCCCCCGAACAACTCTGGGAGTACGCCGAGGCCCTGCTCCCTCCTCGAAGGCCCAAACGAGGAGCCGACGCGTCTCACCTCCCCGTCTTCACCATCGGAAATTCCCCCTCGTCGGTCCACGGGCATGGACCGATCGGGCCGGGCTGAGCCTGATCCTGATCCTGATCCTCGACGACGGCCGCGACCCCACGCCCCCGACCCCAACCCTGGCCCCTGGATGGCGAATCGATCCAACCACTATGAAGCGGCGTTCGAGGCGTACGTCCGTTCGCTCCGCGTGCCTTGCGTGGCGGTCGACGAGGCCAAGCGCGCGCTTTTCGACGGCGGGGGGGTGAAAAATCCCGACTTCTTGCTGTATCCTCGTGGGGCCTTGAACCTCGTGGTCGAGGTCAAAGGCAAGCGCGGCAAGAACGCCCAGGGGCGTCGCCCCTGGGAAAACTGGGTCACGACCGACGATCTCGACGGCCTGGCTCGCTGGCAGGAGATGTTCGGCCCCGGCTTTCGCGCGGTGCTCGCCTTCGTCTACGCCGAACCGCTCCCTCCGTTTCCCCTTCCCCGGGACGGCGGGGCCTTCGAGTTTCGGAACCTGGATTACCGGTTCTGGGCCGTCGGCCTGGACGACTATGTGAGGCACCTGCGGTCCCGAGGCCCCGCCTGGAAGGCCGTGGCCATGGCCCGCCGCGAGTTCCGCCGACGCGTCCGCCCGCTCCGCGAATGGCTGCCCATGACCCCCGCGTGTCCGGTCCGTCCCCAACCGTTGAACAAGGAACGTGAGCGATGAATCGCCCGAACCGGTCCCGATGGCTCGCCCCGCTGACCCTCGGCCTGGCTCTGGGCCTGGCGCAAGCGCCGGTCCCCGCCCACGCCCAGGAAGAGGTCCCCGTCGAGGGCGGAGAAGGCGAAGGCAAGGGCCGGCCGTTCGACGGCTACTTCGCCACCGCGCTGCTGGGCTGTCTGGCGCTGTTCGTCATCGGCAAATCGGCGCGCCGCTAGTAGTCCGGCCAACCCGAAAAGGAAGGGGTCGGGAGTGACCCGACTCCCGTTTTCGCCAAAACCCCGGGATGCGACGCACGATGCCTTTGACCGCCCCACACGCGACGACCGTCCGGCCCGGCCCGTCCCGCGACGAGGTCGCCGCGATCTACCACAGCCCATTGCTCGAACTGGTCTTCCGGGCCGCCGAGACGCATCGCAAGCACCACGACCCGTCCCAGGTGCAGGTCTGCGTCTTGCTCTCGGTCAAGACCGGCGGCTGTCCCGAGGATTGCGGGTATTGCCCCCAGTCGGCCCGTTATCAGACCGACGTCCAGGCCGAGCGCCTGATGGACGTGGAACGCGTGCTGGCCGCCGCCCGACGCGCCAGGGAGGACGGCGCGACTCGATTCTGCATGGGGGCCGCCTGGCGCGAGGTCCGTGACGGCTCGGCGTTCGACGACGTCCTCGAAATGGTCAAGGGGGTCAAGGCGCTGGGCCTGGAGGTCTGCTGCACCCTCGGCATGCTCAACCAGGACCAGGCCAGGAGGCTCAAGGAGGCCGGGCTCACCGCTTACAACCACAACCTGGACTCCTCCGCCGAATACTACGACCGGATCGTCACGACCCGTTCCTACTCCGACCGGCTCGACACGCTGGAGAAGGTCCGCGAGGCCGGGATCTCGGTCTGCTGCGGCGGAATCGTCGGCATGGGGGAAACCGACGACGACCGCATCGGCCTGTTGCGAACGCTCGCGAACCTCCCCGAGCCTCCCGAATCGGTTCCCGTCAACGCCCTGGTGGCCGTCGAGGGAACGCCGCTGGCCGACCGGCCCAGGGTGGACGTCTTCACGATGGTCCGGATGATCGCCACCGCCCGAATCCTGATGCCGACGGCGATGGTCCGACTCTCCGCGGGCCGCGTCGGGATGTCCGAAGCCGACCAGGCGCTTTGCTTTCTCGCGGGGGCGAACTCGATTTTCGCCGGAGAGAAGCTCCTGACCACCCCGAACCCCGGCCCCGACAAAGACCTGCGACTCTTCCAGACGCTGGGGCTCACCCCGAGGCCGGCGACGGTCTGAGCGTGTCGTGATGGCCAGGTCCCTCGCTTCCGACGGTGCGATCCCCCGGGTCTGGATCACGGGGCTGGGCCTGGTCACGAGCCTGGGAAGCGACCGGGAATCGTCCTGGCGAGCGCTCCGCGAGGGTCGCCAGGGTTGCCGATGGCTCGACCCGACGGACCCACCGGCCGATCCCCCCTTCGCGGGGTACCCCTCGGTTCGGGCCAGTCTTCGCCCGACCCGACTTCTCCGAATCGCCGCCAGGGAAGCCGTTCTGGACGCCACCTTGCCTGGTCGTTATGAACCGACCCGGGCCGCAAGCGCGCTTGGCATGAGCAAGGGGGACCTGAGCCTGCTCAGCAGGAGCCACCGCCAGCTCCTGCGGGGAGGCCCCTCCGCGATGACGGGCCGCTGGCTCGACGGCTGGCCAGGGTCGGCGGCCGACCGGATCGTTCAGCGCTGGGACCTGAGAGGCCCACGGATCGCGCCCGTCGCGGCCTGCGCCACCGGGCTCATCGCGGCGATCCAGGCGGCCGATCTGATCCGAAGGGGGGTCTGCGACCTGGCCCTCGCCGGCGCGGGGGACGCGTCGCTGGAGCCTCTGGTCCTGGGGGCCTTCCGTCGGATGGGGGTGCTCGCCAGGGCCGCCCAGGGCGAGGACCCCTCGCGGGCCGTCCGGCCCTGGGACGTGAACCGATCGGGGTTCCTCGTCGGCGAGGGGTCGGCGGTGCTCGTCCTGGAACGCGAGGACCACGCCAGAAACCGGGGCGTTCTGCCCTACTGCGAGTTCGCCGGGGGAGCGTTCGGAGCCGACGCTCACCACCTGGCTGAACTCAACCCCGATCCCTCCAGCCTCGCCGGCGTGATCGGACGGGCGCTGACGTGGTCCAGGGTCGACGCCGATCAGATCGACCACGTGAACGTTCACGCGACCGCCACGCGGTCCAACGACCCGTTGGAGTGCTCGGCGCTTCGACGGGCGCTGGGCCGACGGGCCCTGGCGGTATCCTGCTCGGCGAACAAGGCTCAGATCGGCCACTGCCTGGGCGCGGCTGGAGCCCTGGAGTTGGGGTTCACCGCGTTGGCGATCCGCGACCAGTTCACGCCCCCGACGCTGAACCTGGACCGACCCGACACCGACTGCGACCTGGACGGCACGCCAGGCGTCGGGCGTCCCCGAGCGATCCGGGCCGCCCTGAAACTCTCGCTGGGCTTCGGAGGCCACCTCGCGGCGGCCATCCTGAAGCGTCATGACGGCCCCTCACGCCCGACGGTGCCCTTCCCATGAACGCGATCGACCCCCTCGCCTGGCTCGACGCCGAGGCCGCCGCTCGCGCCTCCCAGGGCCTCACGCGCGTTCTCGTCCCTCACGCCGCGGCGCGACCCGGGCGGATCGTCCGGGATGGCCGGGAACTCCTCCATTTCGGCTCCAACGACTACCTCGGGCTGGCCGCCGACCCAAGGCTCGCCGAGGCGGCGCGCGAGGCCGCCCGGGACTTCGGCTGGGGAGCGGGGGCCTCGCCGCTGGTCGCGGGCTGGACCGAGGCCCACCAGAGACTGGCCGACGACCTCGCGCGGTTCGAAAACGCGGAGGCCGTCGCCCTGTTCCCCAGTGGGTTCGCCGCGAACCTCGGCACGATCGCCGCTCTGGTCGGTCCGGGTGACGCCGTCTACTGCGACCGCCTCAACCACGCCTGCCTGATCGACGGCGTCCGCCTCTCGGGCGCGAGCCTCCGGGTCTACGCCCACGGCGACGTCCGCCGGCTAGCCTCCGCCTCGCGGCGCGACCGAGGCCGGTACCGTCGCTCCCTGATCGCCACCGACGGCGTTTTCAGCATGGACGGAGACCTCGCGCCCCTGGATGAACTGGTCGAACTGGCCGAGTCCCTCGGCGCGATCCTGATGGTGGACGAGGCGCACGGCACGGCGGTCTTCGGGCCCGACGGCCGAGGAGCGGCCTCGGCGTTCGGGGTCGCCGAGCGCGTTCCGGTGAGGGTCGGCACGCTCTCCAAGGCATTGGGTTCGATTGGCGGATTCGTCGCCGGTTCTCGGCGCTTGATCGACCACCTCGTCAACCACGCCAGGCCCCTGATCTACTCGACCGCCCCGCCGCCGGCCGCCGCCGCCGCGGCGCGCGAGGCGCTTCGGATCTCCCTGGCCGAGCCCGAACGCCGCCATCGCGTCCACGCCCTGGCCGATCGACTCCGCGACGGACTGGCCGACGCGGGAATCCCGATCGGGCCTTCGAAAGGGCCCATCGTCCCCGTTCCCTTGGGAGAGGCGGACCTGGCGATCCAGTGCGCGCGTCGCCTGGCCGATCGAGGGATCTTCGCCCCGGCGATCCGACCGCCGACGGTCCCCGCCGGGACGTCGAGGCTCCGCCTGAGCGTGACGGCCGCCCACGACGAGGCCGACGTCGACGTCCTGATCGCGGCCCTGGCGAACTGATCCGGATCGTGGCCGGCCGGGGGTGGTTGCGAACCGTCCGCGGCGTTAGGCTTGGCGACAAAGGCTCGGGCCGACCGACCGAGCGTGACGACCAGGATCAGGACCACGAAACCGCGATGACTGGATCGAACGACCATTTCGACTGGGAAGCGCTCCGACGCGCCGAGTTCCCCGTCGCCCGACGCTGGGCGTACCTCGACCACGCGGCGGTCTCCCCCCTGCCCCGGCGGTCGGCCGACACGCTCCGAACCTGGGTCGACGACCAGGAGCGCAACGGCGTCGTGAACTGGCCGAGCTGGGAGCGGAAACTCCAGGCCGCCAGGGCCGACGTCGCCCGGCTCATCCACGCCCACGCCGACGAGATCGCCTTCGTCGGAAGCACCACGCAGGGAATCGGCCTGGTCGCCGAGGGCTTTCCCTGGCGGCCCGGCGACTCGGTCGTCACGGCCGCCGAGGAATACCCTTCGAACATTTATCCCTGGATGAACCTGGCCGACCGCGGCGTGACGCTCCGGATGGTCCCCACCGTCCAGGGCAGGATTAGGATCGACGACCTGATCGGCGCGTGCGACGGCACGACTCGCGTCCTGACGATCAGTCACGTCGAGTTCGCCTCGGGGTTTCGCAACGACCTGGACGCGCTCGGGGAATTCTGTCGCTCGCGGGGGATCGCGTTTTTCGTGGACGCCATTCAGGGGTTGGGGCCGCACCTGGTCGACGTGAGCCGGACGCCGATCGACTTCCTCGCCGCCGACGGCCACAAGTGGTTGCTCGGCCCCGAGGGGGCGGGCTTCCTGTACGTTCGGCGCGATTGGATCGAGCGACTCCGGGTGCTGGGCGTGGGCTGGCACAGCGTCACCCGGTCGTACAACGATCCCGAGCCCGACCTCACCCTGAAGCCCAACGCCGAGCGCTGGGAGGGGGGCTCGTTCAACATGCCAGGGCTCCAGGCGTTCGGGGCCAGCGTGGGACTCCTCCTGGAAATTGGCCCGGAGCGCGTCTCCCGCCGCATCCTCGACAACGCCGAGGCGGTCCGTGAGATCGCGCGTTCGACGGGCTGGACGCTCCAGGGTTCCGATCGACCCGAGGAGCGATCCGGCATCGTGGCCCTGGAACGACTGGGGACCGACCCGAACGAAGTCGTCTCGGCGCTTCGCGCGGCCGGTGTGGCGGTCGCCTGCCGTCGCGGCCGGCTGCGCATCAGTCCACATATCTACAATAACGATGATGACCTCGGGCGACTCCGTGAGGGCCTGGGGGCCCGCTGATCGCCGGTTCAACGCCGGAGGACCGCCTCATGTCCGCCAGACCGACCGACCCGAGCCACACCGCCGTCTTCACGGGGACGTTCGACCCACTCACGCTGGGGCACCTGGACGTCATCCGCCGGGGCCGGCAACTGTTCGACCACCTGGTCGTCGCCATCGGGATCAACCCCAACAAGGCGGCCCTCTTCAACGTCCAGGAGCGTGTGGCGCTCGCCAGAAAGGTCGTCGAGCCGTTCGACAACGTCACGGTCGAGTCGTTCGAGGGCTTGACCGTCCAGTTCGTCCGTCGGATCGGCGCGCGCGTGATCCTGCGAGGGCTCCGAACCCTCTCCGACATGGAATACGAGTTCGGCATGACTCTGACCAACCAGCGGCTGGACCCGACCCTGGAAACCGTCTTCCTCATGGCGGACGGGGAATACTCCCACGTCTCCAGTACCCTCATCAAACAAATCGCCCGATTCGGCGGGGCCGAGTCGCTCGAACGGTTCGTTCCGGAGACCCTCATCGGCCCGATCATGGCCAAGATGCGAGAGGACCCGACCGGCTGACGCCGCGTCGCCTTCCATCGAACCGGAGGACCTCGACCGTGCCGGAATCCACTCATCCCACGCTTCCCGCCCCGTTCCCAACGCCCGACGCCCGGACGCGGAACGTCGTCACCTTGCTGTTGCGGCTGGGGGTTGGGCTGCCCCTGCTGAACAGCGGTTTGAAGGGGTTCTGGATGGTGCGAAGTGGTCGTTCGAGCCCGTTTGGAACGGGGTCCAGCGCGTCGTTCGTCTCGATCACGGGGATGGACGGAATCTACCTGTTCCTGCCTTACGCGGAGATCGTCATCGGCCTGGCGGTTCTCGTCGGCTTCCTGACCATCGCGGCCGTGGCGGCCTCGGTCGCGCTGTCGTTGCTGCCCATGCTCCTGTACGCGCTGGCGATGATCACCAGTGGTGGAGCGATCGATTCGTTCGGACCAAGGGGGAACGTCTATTACGCGATCGAGGACGCCTTGACGCGGTCGGGATCGACCGGAACCCTGCTCGTGGGCGTCGTGCTGATCTGGCTGGCGTCGGTCGGTTGGAACGGCTGGTCGCTGGACGGGATGATGTTTCAACCAAGGAGAGACCACGCCGAGCCCGGCGTCGTCGCTCCGTCCCGGACGAACCCGCCGGTCTCCTGATCGACGTCGATCAGGGCCGTTGCCGAGGGATCAGGACGTCGCGCGACCACTGGTGAATGGCGAGTCCCACCTTGTGGATTCGGTGCCTCAGGCGGTCGAAGGCCTCCCCCGCCTGGTCGCCACCGGGGTAGGTCAGCCAGCCGCTGAACCGACCGTCGACGACGGCCGACTCGGCCGAGGTGGCCCTGGTGACCTCGGCCACGTCGGCGAAAACCGCCTGGAGGTCGCGAAGGATCTCCTCATGCCCGGCGACCTCGGCGGGGTCGCCCTTGAACGCCGCGGAAGGCCAGTTCACGTTGAGCGAACAGCTCAGGAACCGGTCGTCCCTGGCATGTTCGGTGACCAGCCAGATCTGATCCATCTGGTGCTTCAGGGCGAGCTTCTCGACGTCCACGACCCGGGAAGGGTCCGCCCCCTGGGCGGTGACCCCCGCACGGAGCGGTTCGCCGGGCGGCGTCGGGGTGGGCCGGGGCGGAGGGGCGGCGCGCGGG
>JBFWRA010000142.1:0-7651 GCA_050249155.1 Isosphaeraceae bacterium
CCGCTCCTGCTCGGTGATGATCCCGCGGTGGTAGAGCTTGGCGGCCCTGGCGACTTCCTTCTCGGTGTCGGAGAGGATCTTCTCCTTGGACGCCGGGGTCTTGAGGTCGTCAGTGGCGAAGCTGAGGCCCGAGCGGGTGGACTCGCGGAAGCCCAGGTCCTTCATGTTGTCCAGAAGGTTGATCGTCTCGGCCCTGCCGAGGATCTGGTAGCAATCCGCGATGATGCCCTGGAGCTGTTTCTGGCCCAGCGCCGTGTTGTAGAACGGCATCTTGGCGTGAAGGATGTCGTTGAAGACGACCCGGCCGACGGTCGTCGTGATGACCATCCCCGGGGTGAACTCCTTTTCCCCTTCGTACTTGAGCTTCTTGTGCCCGGGCAGGCGAAGCTTGATCCTGGCGTGGACGCCGACCTTTTTCTGGCTGAAGGCGAGGAAGACCTCGTTGGGGCTGGCGAAGACCATGCCCTCGCCGGGCTCGCCGGGGCGCTGGACCGTCAGGTAGTACGAACCCATGACGATGTCCTGGGTCGGGCTGATGATCGGGTTGCCGTTGGCGGGGCTGAAGATGTTGTTGGTCGACATCATCAGGGTCATCGCCTCGACCTGCGCCTCGATGGACAGGGGCAGGTGGACGGCCATCTGGTCGCCGTCGAAGTCGGCGTTGAATCCCTTGCAGACCAGGGGGTGGATTCGGATCGCGTTGCCTTCCACCAGCACCGGCTCGAACGCCTGAATGCCCATGCGGTGCAAGGTCGGGGCTCGGTTCAGGAGGACCGGGTGGTTGTGGATGACTTCCTCGAGGATGTCCCAGACCTCCTCGACCTTCCGTTCGAGCATCTTCTTGGCGGCCTTGATGGTATCGGCGAAGCCGAGTTCCTTCAGCCTGCGGATGATGAACGGCTGGAACAGTTCCAGGGCGATCTTCTTGGGAAGGCCGCACTGGTGCAGGCGGAGGTCCGGACCGACGACGATCACCGAACGCGCCGAGTAGTCGACCCGCTTGCCCAGGAGGTTCTCGCGGAACCGCCCTTGCTTGCCCTTGATCATGTCGGTCAAGGACTTGAGCGGCCGGTTCGAGCTTCCCAGCACGGGTCGCTTGCAGCGATTGTTGTCGAAGAGCGCGTCGACGGCTTGCTGGAGCATCCGCTTCTCGTTGCGGATGATGACCTCGGGGGCGTTGAGGTCGACCAGTTTCTTGAGCCGGTTGTTCCGGTTGATGATCCGGCGGTAGAGGTCGTTGAGGTCGCTGGTGGCGAAGTTGCCGGAGTCCAGCAGGACCAGCGGACGAAGGTCCGGCGGGATGACCGGGATGCATTCCAGGACCATCCACTCCGGGCGGTTGTCGCTATCCCGAAGGCTTTCGACGACCTTCAAGCGCTTGGTCAGATCCTTGACCTTCTGCTTGCTGGACGTCTCGGTCAGTTCCTGGCGGAGCTGCTTGGAGAGGCTGACCATGTCGAGCCTGGCCAGGAGCTTCCGGATCGCGTCGGCCCCCATGTCGGCCTGGAAGCTGTCGCCGTAGGTCTCGCGGGCCTTGCGAAAGTCCTCCTCGGTCAGGAGTTGACGTTCCTTCAACGGGGTGTCGCCCGGGTCGATGACCACGTAGTCCTGGAAGTAGATGATCCGTTCCAGGCTGGTGGTTTTCATGTCCAGCAGGGTGCCAAGGCGGCTGGGCATCGCCTTGAAGAACCAGATGTGGACGACGGGGGCGGCCAGCTCGATGTGGCCCATCCGCTTGCGGCGGACCCGCGAGTGCGTGACCTTCACGCCGCAGCGGTCGCAGATCATCCCCTTGTACTTCATCCCGCGGTACTTCCCGCAGGCGCACTCCCAGTCCTTCTCGGGGCCGAAGATGCGCTCGCAGAACAGGCCGTCCTTCTCGGGCCGGTAGGTCCGGTAGTTGATCGTTTCCGGCTTCTTGACCTCGCCGAAGGACCAGCTTCGGATGTCGTAGGGGCTGGCCAGCCCGATCTTGACGGCTCCGTAATCGTTGATACGATCGTAGGCACTTTCGCCCATGCTCACGAGACACTCTCCTCGGCACGCGCGGGCCGTGCGTCACAGGTGGTTATGCAAGGGAACGTCGGGTCGCGACCCGCTCGGTTCACTTCAGATCAAATCGCGTTCGTCACGGAGGCGCTTTTTCGGTTTCGGTGCGATCCCAGGGATGGGTGGGGGCGATGGCGTTCTGGGTGAGAGGCCCCTGGCGAGGGAGCCCGAGCCCTGGGGGTCCAAGTTCATTTCCAGGACGGTTCGGTTCGGTTTGATTCAGTGAACGCGACCGGTTCCGCGTGGGGGTTCGGACCCCTCGGGGGGTCGCGCCGAAAGAACGGGGTGCCGGGGCGTCCCGGCCGGAACGAAC
The DNA here is from genome assembly GCA_050249155.1 of Isosphaeraceae bacterium. Classification (GTDB taxonomy): domain Bacteria; phylum Planctomycetota; class Planctomycetia; order Isosphaerales; family Isosphaeraceae; genus JBFWRA01. The sequence goes on from JBFWRA010000142.1 coordinate 2,363, forward strand.
GGTCGTACCAAATACGATCGACCGCGGAGGCGATCGCCGCCGCGGTCAAGGCTAGGGTCGTCCTCGACCTGAAACGCCATGCCGGCGTGCCTCCCTGGCCGGACTTTGGGGACTCCGCTTTCCAATCCGAGGCCTCGAAACGGAAGGTGGAGCGCGGACCGAGGGTTCCCGGCGCGCCGCCACGGGAGTCGATTGCTCTCGATGATACGCGAACCCATGCCCGACTCCAAGGAATTTTTTTCTTGACGTCCACGAATTTCTCAACTTCGAGCACCGCGCTGGCGGGCCATCCCGTGGGTCGACGCATCCTCGCCCGATCGAGTTCAGCGCCGATCTCCTCAAACCCCCGCGATCGGGGGTGGTCGAGGCGGGCTCCGCGACAGGGGGCGTCCGGCGTCAGGCGATCCGCGCGACCTCGCGCCAACGGTCGGGAAGCCTGGGCAAGCCGGCCTTCCCGGGGTCGTCGATCGCCTCGGTGCCGAGGGTCGAGAAGTGGACCCAGCCCTGACAACTCGGGCACCGACCCGCGAAGCCCAGGCCGGACCACCATGCGGTCGCCAGGGGCTTGTAAACTCGCTCTGGTTCGCCAGGAAGTTCGAGTTTGAAGTCGATCCACTCCATGGGCTGGTCGCAACCTTCATACGGGCGGTTCGGGACGTCGTGGTGGACGTGGGGCGAGGCCATGGCGCGAAGTCCACCCTCTCGATGGAAGCGATCCAGTTCGAGGAGTTCCGAAACTGTCGGGTCACTCGCTTTCGACATGAGGGCGTCCTCCCGTGCTCGCCTTGGAGCGACTCGCGGCTGACGGACTTTTTCCCACGACGTGGGAGTGCGTGATCCAGACGGACACGTACCTCCCTCTGGCATTGTAGAGGCTTGGACCAACCCCGGGGGCATCGCCGCCCAGGGGGCCGCCTCTTCCCAAGGACGAGGAGAGGGCGACGGGTGTCGGGTCACCTTCGCGACTGGACACCCGCCGTCGATGAGCCCAGGGGGCCGCGTTGGTCAGCGTGGCTCAGACCCGCTTCTTTTCGAGCTGCATGTTCAGCCCGAGGCCGCGGATCTCGTTGGTGAGCACGTCGAAGCTGGCGGGGGTGCCCGCCTCCAGGGTGTTTTCCCCCTTGACCATGCTCTCGTAAATCTTGGTCCGGCCCTCGACGTCGTCGGACTTGACGGTGAGCAGTTCCTGGAGGATGTAGGCCGCGCCGTAGGCTTCCAGGGCCCAGACTTCCATCTCGCCGAACCGCTGGCCGCCGAATCGGGCCTTGCCTCCCAGGGGTTGCTGGGTGATGAGGCTGTAGGGGCCGGTGGCCCTGGCGTGGATCTTGTCGTCGACCAGGTGGTGGAGCTTGAGCATGTAGATGTAGCCCACGGTCACCTTCTGGTCGAATCGTTCGCCGGTCCTGCCGTCGTAGAGTTGAGCCTTGCCGTTTTCGGGCAGGCCCGCGTCGACCAGGCATTGGCGGATGGTTTCCTCGCTGGCGCCGTCGAAGACGGGGCAGACGGCCTGGAAACCGAGTTTCGCCGCGGCCCAGCCCAGGTGGGTTTCGAGGATCTGGCCGACGTTCATCCGGCTCGGCACGCCCAGCGGGTTGAGCAGGATCTCGACCGCGTTGCCGTCCTCGAGGAACGGCATGTCCTCCTCGGGCAGGATCTTGGCGATGACCCCCTTGTTGCCGTGCCTTCCGGCCATCTTGTCGCCGACGGAGATCACCCGCTTGGTCGCGATGTAGATCTTGACCATCTGGAGGACGCCCGAGGGTAGTTCGTCGCCGCGCTTCAGGCTGTTGAGTTTCCGTTCCTTCTCGTCGCGCAGCGCCTCGATCCGGGGCGCGTACTGGCGGACGATCTTGCGAGACGCCTCGCCCTTGTCGGGGCTTCGCAGGTCCAGCGCCTCCAGGCGGAACTTCTCGGCCTCGCTGGCGAGGCTTTTCGGTTCCTTGTCGCGACCCAGGGGCTTGCCCGTCTCGGGCGAGAGGACCGGCCCGCCGACGGCCTCCTCCAGCGCCTTGATCATTTGTTTGTATTCGTCGGCGATCTTCACGTCCTCGGCCTGCTCGGTGTCCTTCAGTTCTTTCTCGAAGGCCTTGCGCTCGTCGTCGTTGAGGCTCATCCGGCGGCTGAACCGCTGGGTGTTGATCACGATCCCCTCAACGCCCGAGGGCACTTCCAGGGAGTCGTTCTTCACGTCCTCGCCGGCCCTGCCGAAAATCGCGTGAAGCAGCTTTTCCTCGGGGGTCAGTTCGCTCTTGGACTTCGGCGCGACTTTGCCCACGAGGATGTCGCCCGGCTTGACGTACGTCCCGATCCGCACCACGCCGTTCTCGTCGAGGTTCCGAAGCGCCTTCTCCGAGACGTTCGGGATGTCGCGGGTGAACTCTTCCCGGCCGAGCTTGGTCTCCCGGATCTCGATCTCGAACTCTTCGATGTGGATCGACGTGTACACGTCCTGCTTCACCAGCTTCTCGCTGATGATGATGGCGTCCTCGAAGTTGTAGCCGTCCCACGCCATGAAGCCGACCAGCACGTTGCGGCCCAGCGACAGCTCTCCCTTGAAGGTGCTCGCGCCGTCGGCCAGCACGTCTCCCTTCTTGACCTTCTGGCCCACCTCGACCACGGGCTTCTGGTTGAGGCAGGTCCGCTCGTTGAGGCCGACGTACTTCCGAAGCTTGTGAATCTCGGAGTGGTTGACGATCACCCGGCTGGAGTCGACGTAGGTCACCGTGCCGTCGGACTGGGCGCGGACGATCATCCCCGAGTTGATGGCGACCGACTTTTCCAGCCCGGTCGCCACGATCGGAGGCTCGGCGATCAAGAGCGGCACGGCTTGCCGCTGCATGTTCGAGCCCATCAACGCTCGGTTGGCGTCGTCGTGTTCCAGGAAGGGAATCAGCCCGGCGGAGACTCCCACCATTTGCTTGGGGGAGATGTCCATGTATTCCACCTGGTCGACTGGAATCAGGTGGAAGTCGGTCTGGTACCGGGCGATCACCTGCGGGCCCACGAGGTGCCCCGTCTCGTCCATCTCGGCGTCGGCGGGGGCGAGGTACGCCTCGCTCTCCTCGTCGGCGCGCATCCAAACGACCTGGTCGGTTCGCTTTCCCTTGGTGATCTTGCGGTAGGGGGTGACGAGGAACCCGTATTCGTCGACGCCGCCGTAGATCCCCAGGGAGCTGATCAGGCCGATGTTGGTGCCTTCGGGCGTTTCGATCGGACAGATGCGCCCATAGTGCGAGATGTGGACGTCGCGAACCTCGAACCCGGCCCGCTTTCGGTTGAGTCCCCCGGGGCCCAGCGCGGAGAGCCGGCGTTCGTGGGTCAGCTGGGCCAGGGGGTTGGTCTGGTCGACGACCTGCGAGAGTTCGCCGCGTCCGAAGAAGTACTCGATCGCCGCGCTGATGCTTTTGGGGTTGATCAGCGATCGGGGGGTCATGTCGTCGGCGTCCTTCAGGTTCATCCGCTCCTGGACGGTGCGGCGAAGCTTGAGGAAGCCTTTGCGGAGTTCGTCGGCGGCGAGTTCGTCGATCGTCCGGAGCCTTCGGTTGCCCAGATGGTCGATGTCGTCGACGTGCCCCTTGCCCTTGCGGAGGTTCAGAATGTAGCGGATGGCGTTGACGTAGTCCTCGGGATCCAGGGTCATCTGGTCCTCGGGAACGTCCTGGCTGAACTTGCGATTGATCCGGAACCGCCCGACCTTTCCGAGCCGGTAGCGGTTGGTGTCGAAGAACTTTTCGTGGAAAAGCTCGCGAGCCTTTTCGAGCTGGGGGGGGTTGCCCGGGCGGAGTCGCTGGTAGATCCGAAGCAGGGCGCTCTCGTGATCGGTGGTGGGGTCTTCCTGGAGGGACTGGAGGATCAGCGGGTCCTTGGCTTCCTTCAGCACGAGGATCTCACCGAGCTCGGCGTCGGCGAGGACCTGGGCGGAGGTCTTCGAGATGGTGGTGCCGCTTTCGATGAGGACTTCGCCGGTGGTCGGGGCGACCACGTCTCCGCAGGCGATTTTGCCTTCGAGTTTCGGGGCGGACTTGGGGTCGCCGGTGGCGATGCTCTCGGTCTCGTAGAAGGCGGAGAGGATGGCCTCGTCGGCCGAGAATTTCGGGCTCATCGCCCGCAGCAGGGTCATCGCCGAGAATTTGCCGGACTGGTCGATCCGGACGCCGAGGGTGTCCTTCTTGGTGACCTGGAGTTCGATCCAGCTTCCGCGTTCGGGGATGACCCGGCAGGCGTGCAGCTTGCGGTCGCCGGCCTCGATCTCGACCACGAAGTCGACGCCGGGGCTGCGGTGGAGCTGGCTGACCACGACGCGCTCGGCGCCGTTGATGATGAACTCGCCGCCGCCGATCATGATCGGCATGTCGCCGAGGTAGACCGATTCCTCGACGGCGGTTTCCCCTTTATTGAGCCGGAGCCAGACGTGCAGGGGACGGCCGTAGGTCAGGCGGAGTTGGCGGCACTCGTCGGGCTCGTACCGGGGCTTGCCCAGGTCGAACTTGATGTATTCGAGGGTGAGGGTCTGGTCGTAGCTCTTGATCGGGAAGATCTCGTTGAAGACCCCCTGAAGGCCGGAATCGGCGCGTTCCTCGGGCGGGAGATCGGCCTGAAGGAACCGCTCGTAGCTCCGCGTCTGGATTTCGGTGAGGTCGGGAACCGGGAAGACGTCGTAGATCCGGCCGAAATTCCGTTGTTGGGCCGGGGTGATTCGCCGAACGGTCGTCGCGGTGGGCATCGAGTCGCGCTCCTCCAAGGGGAGATGGGTAGGCGGCGGGCAGGGGCGTCGCGGTTGGCCCGGTTGGGGGTGGACCGCGACGCCCGCGGGCGATGGCTCGGGCGGGCTGATCCCCGGGGCGGCGCGCCGCCTGCGCGCCGAGACACCCCGGCACCTGGCGACGAGGCCGGGGCCGGGGCGGAGGATTCGTCAAGGGGCGGCCGGCCTTGGGTTCACGGAGGGAAAGCAAGGTCGGCGCCTGGCGGTTTCCTTGAGCCAAAACGACGGCGGAGAGACGGTCGGTTACTTGAGTTTGACCGTCGCGCCGGCCTCTTCCAGTTCCTTCTTGAGCTTCTCGGCGTCGTCCTTGGACAGGCCGGTCTTGACGTCCTTCGGGGCGCCTTCGACCAGGTCCTTGGCTTCCTTCAGGCCCAGGCCGGTCGCCGCGCGGACGACCTTGTTGACGTTGATCTTGTTCGCGCCGAAGGCTTCGAGCACGACGTCGAACTCGGTCTTGGCGGCGGGGGCCTCCGCGGGAGCGGCGGCCGCGGCCGCGGGGCCGGCGACGACCGCGGCGGCGGCCGGCT
>JBFWRA010000143.1:0-7636 GCA_050249155.1 Isosphaeraceae bacterium
TCGAACGCCTCGCCCAGTCGCTGAAAACCCGCGGTCTGCTCCCGCCGCTCCGCGTGCGCTGGGACGCCGGGCTCGACCGCTTCGTGATCCTGTGCGGCGAACGCCGCTGGCGCGCGGCCAGGTTGGCGGGCCTCGAGTCGCTCGCCTGCGTGATCATCGAGGGCGATCTCTCGCCGCAGGAGCGCCTCGCGGTGCAACTTGTCGAGAATGCGCTCCGCGAGGATCTGAGGCCCATCGAACAGGCGAAGGCATACAAGACGCTCATGGACGATCAGGTCTGGACGGTCCGCCAACTCGCCGCCGAACTCGCGATCCATCACGGCCAGGTGGTACGGGCGATGGCGCTGCTCGAACTCCCCGCGCCCGTGCGGGATCAGGTGGAGCAGGGGAGCCTCGCACCCGCGACCGCGTACGAGATCAGCAAGGTCGAGGACGAGGATACCCGTCAGCGACTCGCCCAGCGCGTGATCGCCGAGGGACTCAGCCGCGACGAGACCATCGCCGAAGTCCGCGCCGCGTCCGAGCGGCGGACGGGGAAGGCAAAGGGCAGGGGGGCGGCCGGCACCCGCAGGAAGCTGCCCACCACGCGAACCATGAAGGCCGCCGGCTGCCGCATCACGGTCGAGCACCGCAAGGGACTCGACGACGAGCTGCTGGTCCAGGCGCTCCGCGAGGCGGCCGACCAGATCGAGGTACGACGTCAGGAAGCCGCGTAGGACCGCGCCCCGGGGCCGCCATTTCAACGGAACGCCGTCGTTCCGTCGTTCTGTCATGGGCGCGGGGAGTTCGAGCGGCGCCGCGCACTGTGGCGCGAATGCAACGACAGAACGACGGCGTTCCGTCGTAGACGCCATTCCAGATGACTTTCGCGCGCCGATGCGCTATGCCTCGAAGGAAACGAGGCATAGCATGAACGTCATCACGATCTGCAATCAGAAGGGGGGGACCGCCAAGACCACCACGGCGGCGGCCCTCGCGGTCCAGTTCGCGCGCAAGGGCGTACCCACGCACGTGATCGACATGGACCCCCAGGCGAGCCTCACCGCCGCCTTCGGCCAGGCTGACCCGGAAGGCGTGCTCTACCGCTCGCTGGCCGATCGCGCGCCACTGTCCGTGATCCCCATCGCCGAGTACCTCACACTCACGCCCAGCAGCATCGACCTCTCCCGCGGCGAGACCGAGTTCATCGCCGAAGCGGGCCGTGAATACATGCTGCGCACCTGCATCGAGAAGTCCCGCCTGCCCAAGAACGCCGTGATCATCATCGACAGCCCGCCCTCGCTCGGCGTGCTCGCCGTCAACTGCCTCACCGCCGCTCGCGGACTCCTGATCGTGGTGCAACCCGGCGGCTTCGAGCTCAGGGCGCTCGCCTACCTCGAAGAAACCATCCGCATCCTCAAGGATCGCGTAAACCCTAAACTCGCGATCCTCGGCGCCATCCTCACGAACTGCCATCCGCGCCGCGCCATCACCGACCAGGTCCAGGCCGAGCTGGGGAATCACTACCGCGTCTTCGGCCAGGTCCGGGCCGACGCCCAGATCCTCTACGGCACGACGGAAGGGTCGCTGCTCACACTCGCGCGCTCGAACGCCCTCGACGATTACGGCAACGTGGTCGATCAACTGATAACGGAGATTACATGGCTAAGAAGACCATTGGCGGTGTCAGGGGGGTCCTAGGGACGCTCATCACCGAATCCGAGTCCGGACCGCCGCAACCGGAGCGTATCCGCCCGGCGGCCACGCCATCGGCGAAAACGCTCCCCAGGAAGCCGGAGACTCAGCCGCGGGTCAAGGCACGCACCGGCCGTCCGCTCGGACGCAAGGACGGGGAGGGCACCTCCCGTGAGAAGGTCACGGTCTGGGTCGATTCCACGATCATCGCCGAGTACCGCGACTGGTCCTGGGACGAGCGATGCCACCTCGGCGAGCTGATGGAACGGGCGCTAGCCAGCTACCTCAAGCGCCGCCGCCCGCGGGAATGACCGAACGCCGTCATTGCAGGAACGCCAGCGTTCCTGCGTTCTTCCCTGGGTCCCGAATCACCCGCCCATGAATTGCCTCCCGCTGCAAGACCCCGGCAGCGCCTGCCATCCCCACGGCACCCCGAGCGACGGAATAACGGCGTTCCCTCGATTCCAGCGTTCCTGAGGCCGGTCGGCTCCGCAACACACCGGCTGCCCTGTTGCTCAACCGCATGGGAAACCCGGCAGGGGAGAGGTCTAACCACTCAACAAGCCGGTTGATCTACAGCCCGGTTGGGCCACCAACCAGGTGGCTGATCCGCTGGACAAGTGCGTGCTTCCTTGCCTCACCGATTCTCGGAGTACACCGCCCCGCCAGGAGGAGCGTGGACTGCCGCTATACCGTCGTTCCCGGGCGCAGGATTCGTCTCGCGGTTCTTGCGCCAAAGGGCCGGGCCGCTGCGTTTCCTCGGGCCTGATTCTCCTGCGGACCGGTTGAGGTGCTTCCTTCCCGACGCGCCGTTTCTCGGGGAGGCACCTAACATCCTCCGTCCGCCCCGTGAGCGGGCGCTCACGAGCGATGGGCGCACATTCCCCGCCGCGTGCCGCGGCTTCCTCGCGAGTCAATGTGCTGATCGCAGGCAGCCGGTGCCGGCTGTTGGGCGGTGCCAGAAACGGCTCGATGGTCGGGCCGTCACACCAACCGAAAGGAGAATCTTTATGACCAAGGAAACCAAGCAGAAGCCCGTCCACAAGGTACGCATCGGCACCATCGTGGCCTGCGTCTGGAGGAACGAGACCGAACACGGCCCGCGCTTCAACGTCACCGTCGAGCGGCTCTACAAGGAGAAGGACAGCGAGGAATGGAAGCAGTCGAACAGCTTCGACTTCGGCGACCTGCTCACGCTCGCCAAGGTGATCGACCTCGCCCACACCCGCATCCATGAGCAGGCGAAGGGCGAGTGGAACTGACCCCCCACCGGGGCCGGGACGGACCCGGCCCCGCTCACAACACAGCATCACGGAGGATTCACCATGACCCACGTCATCATCACCACCCGTCAGAAATTCCCGCTGGGGCAGACCGTTATCACGCGGGGCGCCCTCGATCAACTCCCGCCAGAGGACTACGCCGAAGCACTCGCCCGGCACGCCGTCGGCGACTGGGGCGAACTCTGCGTCGCAGACCGGGAGGAGAACGAACGATCGCTACGCGAGGGCTTCCGACTGATGTCGGCATACACGGCATCGAATGGCATCCGGTTCTGGATCATCACGGAGGCGGACCGCTCCGTCACCACGGTGCTCCTGCCCGACGAATACTGATCGCATAACCGCCGGGCCTTGCGGCCCGGCAACTTTCAACCACCAATGTGTAAGTAGTTTCATATGACAGCAACTATCGACCATGCAACCACCGACTACGAACGTCGCATCCCGGCGGGCAACGCCCGCGTCGGGGACCGGGTATGCTTGCGGCCCCGGCCGAGCGCGGACTGGGAGGACGGCTGGACCGTAATGCGGCTCGGCATCGTCAACGACGCAGGCTATCCGCTCGACGTCGAGATCAAACGCGGCGACCGCCGGATGGTCGTCTCACCCTTCCTCTCCGGAGTGGACCTCGCCTATCCGGGCTCGCTGCACAGCGACCGCCCGGTCGTTCTGATCCTGCCTCCGGATCGGGAGCTACCCGAGTCCCTCGTGGAAACGACCGCGTTGTATACCGACCTGACGGTGATCCGCTATCCGAACAACGGCGACATCCCCGGCTACCGTCTTCTGTGCCGCCGGTGCCTCTTCCCGCTCTGGGCCGAGCTGACCAGCCGTGAGTCCGCCGAGCTGACCTGGCGGGCGGGGGAGGATCGCCACGCCGCCAGCAACCCCTGCGTCGAGGACGGCGAGGTGCAGGCCCGGTGCCAATGCCAGCCCTATCCCTGGCTCACGATCGACCTGGATCACCTTCATGGGTGATCCCGTCACGAGGGCGCGGCCGTCGCACGGCCCGCCCTCCGAGTCCATATCTCCTCGGCTCGCCGCCGGTCTTCTCCCCTGGAAGCGATCGCGGCTTCTTCCGACGCCTCACTGACGCCGACCTGTCTCCCGTCTCCGCACACGTCAATCCGCATGGTCGCCAGCCGGGCCCGTCCGGGCTGTTTCTGACCGGGCATTCCTACAGCCCGCGTGCGCCCCCGCCTCGACGGGACGGGGCGAGCGATAGGCGCACTTTCCCCGCCGCTGCCGCGGCTTCCTCGCGGGCCAAAGTGCTGATCGCGGGCCGCCCTGCGCGGTCTGTGGCCGGAGCCCGGAAACGGCCCGGTGGTCGGGCCGTCACATCAACCGAAAGGAGAATGACATGGCCGACATGTACGGAGCAATCCGCTCAAACGAGTTCATCGTGAAGGACCTTACCGCGTTCCTCGAATGGTTCAACCGCTACCGATTTGGAGACGCGATCGAGATCTGGACCGACCGGGAAAGGCGAACCGTCGCCTTCGGCGGCTACGAGCAGTATCCCAGCGCCTATCCGGTCAAACCCGATCCAGAGGGGTTCGATGAGCCACTCGATGACCCCGAGATCTTCGCCCGGGAACTCGCGGCGCATCTCGAGCCGGGCGAGGTGGTCAACATCGTGGCCGGTGGCAACGAGAAGCTGCGTTACGTGAGCTTCACCCAGCTCATCGTCGCGGCGGACCATCCCGAACGATTCGTGTGCCGTGGTGTGAGTTCGGATTGGAGCAAGGCCGAGTGCCTGGACCTGATCGCCGATGCGGCGGCTGACCAGATGGAATAGGCCGCCCTTCGGGACCGGTCATTCGTCCGGCCCCCAACATATAAGTGAAACAAAATAAAAGGAACAACTACCATGACGAAAGCACCCAACATCACCTTCAAGGTCTGGATCGAGATCGAGCGGTACGACGAGGACACAGGCGAAGGCGAGACCATGGACGCTCCCGGCAGCTCGCTGGCCACCTTCAATTCGTTCGAGGAAGCGTGGGACCACGCCGAACGCGTTACCTGCATCGCCGAAAGCATCAACGTCTAATCCGAAGGGAATCACATCATGACACACACGACACTGAAGCTGCTCCCGCCGAACGTGCGAATCGTCCTCAGCTGCGACGCCGATCCGGAATGCCCGCATGACTGGACTGGATGGAGGCTCGTGTCCTTCGGACGCAGGCATCCGACATACGCGGACCCAGACCGCTACTATGCCGGTCTCGACGCCAGGGGCGATCCCATCCCGGCCCAGGTGGGTCTCCGCCGCCGGTTGGCGGTGGGTACGGCCTTCTGGCTGAGCTACTACGAGCACGGATCGTGCCGCTGGTCGCTGATCGACGAGGGGGCCCGATGCCCCTGGGACGGCGTCCGGCTGGCGGGAATCCTGCTCTGGGAGGGACCGAAACGGGATCTGCCCGGTAGCCGCTTGCAACGCTCAGAGTACGCCCGAAAATTCCTCGACGCTTACACCGCCTGGTCGAACGGTGAGACCTTCCGCTACCTGATCACGAGCGAGACGGGTGAGGTCCTCGACGCCAGCGGCGGGCACGTCGATCCCGAGGCCATGTTTCAGGAGATTCGTCGGGTGGTCCACGGACTTACCGTCGCGGTCGAGGGCGATGCGAGCTGGCTCGCCGACTATCACGTCATCTGACACGCGGTCCCTGCCACCTTCTGCTTCGCACCGAAGCAGCCATGAGCCTGTTCGTGGTTCCCGACGGCTTCTCCCGTTGCCTGGTGGGCCGAACACAGGGATTTGACCGTGATCGGCTCCGTGCGACGGCTCGTTGGATTCCTTTCGTCATTGTTCCGCCGTCCCGAGGCGGCCTTTCGGTCCGGGTGCTAACGCCGCCGCCGGCCCGCTCAAGCTGCCAAGGCCGCTTTCCGCGATGCGGAAGCCTTCGGCCTTTCGCTTGCCCGGGCGCTCGCGCTCCCGGCTGGGGCGTCGTTGGGATCGCCCCCGGAAAGGCCGCGATGGGCGCGGCCTCCAGCAACGAAAGGAGAATCGACATGCTCGACCCCACACAGACCTGCAACGGCACCGGACAGTTCCGGTTCCAACACTCGCCCCAGGACATCCCGGACCGCGCCTTCGTGGAGGTGGACGACCGGTACAGCGTCACGATCATTCGCACCCACGAGGGGCTGATCGTGGACGTCTACCCGAACGACTGGGATTGCCCGATCGCCACCCTCGGCGTCTGCGACAACGACGTCGCCGAGGCGGACCGGTGCGACGAGATCGCCCACCACGCAGGAGGTGACCATGGCCAATAGCAACTGCCTTCATCGTCTCAAGTGCCCTCGATGCGGCAACGAGGACCGCCTCCACATCGTGGCCACGGCTCAGTTCGAGGTCACGGATGACGGCGCCGAACCCCTGGGCCATATCGAATGGGACGACCGGAGCTTCGCCGAATGCCCCGAGTGCAGCTTCGTGGGCATCCTCGCCGCCTTCAACGATTCGAACCTCACGCCAACTCAACCATCAACTCATGGAGAAACCTCATGACCAAATACAACGTTCACCTCTACCGCGAAATGAAGCTGTGCTTCCAGGACATCGAAGCCGACTCGCCCGAGCAGGCGGCCCAAACCTGCCGCGACTTCCCCGAAGACGAGGCGTGCGGAGCCGCCGTGGACTGCGACGGCGAGACCTTTGCCGCCCTCGTGGATACGCAAGGCGACCCCGACTACTCGCAGACCGTCCTGATCGCGTTCGGACCCGAGCGGGCACGTAGCGCCGTGCATCAGCTCATGGAGGCCCTCGACTATGTACGGGCCACGCTCAGGCTGCGTCACCTGGACGAGGCCAGCGACGGCGAAGTCGAGGAAGCCCTGACCATGGCCGAGGCGGCCCTGTCCGACGCGAATCCGGATGATTCTCCGCCACCCTCCGCACCCTCTCCGGTCACGGGGTCCTCGAGCGGGCTGCCCCGCCGGGAGCAGCCGGACGTCGTGCCTGGGCAAGGTCATCCGCTCATCGTGCCCGCCGGGCAGGGGCTGGAAACCGGCAAGCTCTATCTCCGGCTGTTTCACGGCCGCAACGATCCCCGCGAGGAACTGGACGACTGGGGCTTCGCGGGCCCCGTCTTCGGCCCCCTGGATTTCGTGACCCAGACGTATCTCGCGGAGTTCCGGCTGGAAGGTCCGGCGTCCATCAACGATCCCGTGATCCTCAGAACCTCGGACGACCTCGTCTCCTGGGACGGCAAGTATTACGGCGACCTCTCCGTCTTCATCGCCGGTGAGAAGGACGCGGCCTGACCGCGGCCGACACGCCGTTCCGGGATGGAGCCGGCGTTCGCATCGAGTGCCCGCCGGCATCGTCCGGCGGGTTGTTCCAATTCCGGACGGATTGCAAGTTCGCTTGCGCCGCCGCCCTGGGAGTGATAGGACAGGGCAGGGGGGATCAACCCGAGAGCACATGGAGGAACATCATGGCCCACCTCAACGAAGTCAGCCTGATCGGCAATGTTGGAATGAAACCGGAGATCCGCACCACGAAGGACGGCAGGGCGAAGATCGCGAGCTTCTCGCTGGCGACCACACGCCGATGGAAGAAGGATGGCGTGTCCCGGGAGAAGACGGAGTGGCATCGCATCAAAGCCTACGGCCCCCAGGCCGAGTTCACCGAGAAGTACCTGGACAAGGGCGAGGCCATCTGG
>JBFWRA010000144.1:0-7625 GCA_050249155.1 Isosphaeraceae bacterium
ACCGGCGGCTTCGCGAAAACGTCGTCGCCGCTTTGGAATATCGCAAGGTGGAAGTGACCGAGACGTCCCGAACCACCGGGATGAACCCGGCGCGCAGGCCGACCGGCGGACCGCGACGTTCGCCGCCGTCACGCTGTTCAACGACAACTGACGGTGGGCGGGCGTGCCGTTCGTCCTCCGCACCGGCAAGGCGCTGGGTCGAGACCGCAACGAGATCGTCGCGAGTGATCGCCCGGTGCCGCACTTGCCGTTCGAGCGGTCCGCACCACAGGCCATGCGCGAGAGCTGGACCATCAGCCCGACCACCCTCAAGAACGTCAAGGCGGCCACCATCGCTGATCGATGACCTGATCACATCGACCAGGAATCTGAGGGTCCGCTGGGCGCGCGTCGACACTCGAGCGTGAAGCGCGCTGCGCATCGGGCGCCCCCCCGGACAAAACCTTTTCATTTTCACGTCGCCGACAGGGTGATCGTGACGGATACCGACCAGGTCGCGACCACGACCTGGTCGGCGTGGGACCCGGTCCTCGCGAACGGCCGCGGGTGAACGGGGCGGTTCGCACACGAGGAATCGAGTCCGTGGTCTCCATCGTGCCTCGTTGAGCACGGGTGCGTTTCGCGGGCCGCGCCGAGACCTCCTGGACCGGCGACCGTCTTCAGATCCGCGGACGGCTGGCTGGCGGAACGTCATTTGCTACGAATCGACGTTGGTTCGGAACCACGCATTTCCCAGACGTGTCAAGACAATCGGGAATATCCACGATGAAGCTCCAAACCCTGCGTGACCTCCTGGTTGAGCAACTCCAGGACCTCTACGACGCCGAGAATCGCATCACCAAAGCTCTTCCCAAGATGGCGAAGGCCGCGACCGCGCCCGAGTTGAAGGCCGCCTTCGAGAAACATCTGGCGGAGACCGAGGATCAGATCACGCGGCTCGAGCGGGTCTTCGAGACGCTCGGTGAAAAGGCGAGGAAGAAGACCTGCCTGGCGATCAAGGGCCTGATCGAGGAGGGCGAGGAGACGATCAAGGCGAACGCCGAGCCGGAGGTTCGGGACGCCGCGCTGATCGCCGCCGCCCAGCGCGTCGAGCACTACGAGATCGCGGGTTACGGCACGGTCCGCAGCTACGCCAAGCTGCTGAAAGAAAAAGACGTCCTGAAGCTCCTGAACGAGACCATGGCCGAGGAAGTCTCGACCGACAAGGCCCTGAGCGAGCTCGCCGAGAGCACGATCAACGTCCAGGCGACGTGATCGTCGCGAGGGCGGCCGCCATGCCCCTCGGTGATGACCCCACGGCGACCCACCGGACAGGGCCGCGTCCGCCCTCCCACGCGCTCGTCGACGGCATTGACGACCCGATCGACTCATCCTGACCCGACTCGATCTGACGTTCGCATCGCATGACCTTCTTTTCAACCTCAATGGTGCCACAGGGAAGCTGGCGAGGAAAAGGATCACACATATGGCCAAGCGGAAAGACGACGCTCGCGGAACTACCAGCAAGCCGGACGCCGCCGTCGCCGCGGGGAAAGGGGGTGAGACCCACCAGACCGCCAGCGGCGATACGCCGATAATGACGACTCAGCAGGGCATCCCGGTCGCCGACGACCAGAATTCGCTCCGCGTCGGCGCCCGTGGTCCGACGCTGCTGGAGGACTTCCATCTCCGTGAGAAGCTCTTTCACTTCGACCATGAGCGCATCCCCGAGCGTGTCGTCCATGCCCGCGGCTATGGCGCGCATGGCTACTTTGAGAACTACGGGTCGCTCGCCGACGTCACACGGGCCGACCTGTTTCAACGCGAGGGTGAGAAGACTCCCGTCTTCGTCCGTTTCTCCACCGTCGCCGGGAGCAAGGGATCGCCCGACCTCGCGCGGGACGTCCGCGGGTTCGCCGTGAAGTTCTACACCAAGCAGGGGAACTGGGACCTCGTCGGCAACAACATCCCCGTCTTCTTCATCCAGGACGCCATCAAGTTCCCCGACCTGGTCCACGCCGCCAAGCCCGAGCCGGACAGCGCGTTCCCACAGGCTCAAACCGCTCACGACAACTTCTGGGACTTCATCTCCCTTTCGCCCGAATCCATGCACATGATCATGTGGATCATGTCAGACCGGGCGATCCCTCGCTCCTTCCGGTTCATGGAGGGCTTCGGCGTCCACACCTTCCGGTTCCTCAACGCCGAGGGAAAGTCGACCTTCGTCAAGTTCCACTGGAAGCCGAAGCAAGGCCTGCAATCGGTCGTTTGGAATGAGGCGGTCAAGATCAACGGGGCCGACCCGGACTTCCACCGTCGCGACCTCTGGAACGCGATTGAGGCGGGCGACTTCCCGGAATGGGAGCTGGGGGTTCAGCTCTTCGACGAGACCTTCGCCGAGGAATTCGAGTTCGACGTGCTCGACGCGACCAAGCTCATCCCCGAGGAGCAGGTGCCGGTGAGAATCATCGGTCGGATGGTCCTCGACCGGCGCGTCGACAATTTCTTCGCCGAGACCGAGCAGGTGGCTTTCTGCACGCAGAACATCGTTCCAGGGATCGACTTCAGCGACGACCCGTTGCTGCAGGGACGGAACTTCTCGTACCTCGACACCCAGCTCAAGCGGCTTGGAAGCCCAAACTTCACCCACATCCCGATCAACGCGCCGAGGTGCCCGTTCTCGCACTTCCAGCAGGACGGGCACATGGCCATGCGGAACCCCAAGGGGCGGGTGAACTACGAGCCGAATTCCTGGACCGACGGCGGGCCGCGCGAATCCCCGGAAGTGGGTTTTCAGTCCTACTCCGCGCCGGTGGAAGGGAGCAAGGTTCGCGCCCGCTCGGAGACGTTCGCCGACCACTACAGCCAGGCCCGGCAGTTCTACGTGAGCCAGACCGAGATCGAGCGTCGCCACATCGAGAACGCCCTGACGTTTGAGCTAAGCAAGGTCCAGACCCCGGCGATCCGCGCGCGGATGGTATCGCACCTGCTCAACGTCGACTCCGGGCTCGCCGAGGCGGTGGCGAAAGGATTGCGCCTGAAGGAGCTGCCCAAGCCGGCCAGGGCCGCCAGGCCGACAGGTCAGGACCTCAAGCCCTCACCGAAGCTGAGCATCGTCAAGAACGGCCCGAAAACATTCTCCGGGCGCAGGGTCGGAGCCCTGGTCACCGACGGCGTCAACGCCGACGTCCTCGCGGCGCTGGGCGAGACGCTCAAGGCGGAAGGGGCGATGATGGCGCTGATCGCCCCGGAAGTCGGGGGCGTCAAGGACTCCGCGGGGGCGTGGCATGACGCCGACGAGAAGCTCGAAGGTGGGCCGTCCGTGCTCTTCGACGCCGTCGCGATCCTCCCTTCCGAGGATGGGGCGGCCCTCCTGTCCACGCTCCCCGCGGCGCGGGATTTCCTCGCCGACGCCACCGCGCACCGGAAGTTCATCGCGTACGTGGCCACCGCCGCCCCGCTCCTGGAGAAGGCCGGCGTCCCCCTCGATGAGGGTTTCATCCTCCTCGACAAGGCCGAGGATTGCGAGGCCTTCGTCGCCACGTGCCGCAAGCTCCGTTTCTGGGACCGCGCCGCCGCCGAGCGTTGACTCCAGTGATCGTGCCAGGCGACCCAAGCGATCGAGCTCTCGACGTGCTTCTCATTCCGCGCCAGGCCGGGCCTCCCATTCATAGGATCACCGACGATGAACCAGACGAGACGATCCATCCTTTCGGCGATCGGCCTCACGCTCCCGTTCGGGATAGCCACCCGTGTGGGGGTTCCTCGGACTCCAACCCAGGCGGCACCCATCCTCCGGTTTCGCTCGTTTGAGGACGCCGTTCGGGCGGCTTTCTCGGGCCGCGGGAGGTCGTCCTCCCATCATCGCATCGAAATCGGCCACTCCGAACTGGTTCGAGCCGGAGTGCAGGGCTGCCACAACGACCGTCTCTTCGCCGGGTTCCCCGCGGGCCGCCTGCGGATCGTCCGGTCCGGGGCCGAGCCTGGACCCGTGTATCAAGGTGTCCGCCTCCACGTCTCGACGGTCGACGTCGCGCTGACCGATGGCTTGACGCCCCGCGGCGGGAGTCGGCCGCTCGATTTCCGCTCGTTGCCCCCCGCGCCGATCCTCGGGTGAACCAGTCGCTCGCTTCGAGACGGCCTGGCGGCAGAGCCCTCCACGCCAAGCTGGCCTCATCCCCGCGTTCGACGCCTTGCGCATGACGATTACGAACTCACCGATCTCAATCTTTGAATAGAGCCCGCACCATGTTTTTCATGCCGTTCAACCTCCTGGGGATGTGGTTCCGGGGGTTGTTCTCGATCGCGATCCTCGCCGGAGGAATTTACCTGGTCTCTCGATGGTACGACGACTCCCATGTCGTCGAGCGAATCGCGGTCCCGGGTGCGATGGATGAGGCGCGGGAGGACGATCATCCTCCGGGTGAGAGACGTCACCCGGCATCCGCCACGGTCGCCGTGACGAGCCGCCGCACCTTCCGATTCGAACCCGGATGGAACAGGCCGACGCTCGAGCTCTCCGCCGCGCTGGCCCTGCTGGTCTGGGCGACCCTCGGACGCCTGATCGGACACGGGATCTCGATTCTCACGCTGAGGCCGGGCACGACTTCTCCCCCATCACGAGATGCGAGTTCAGCGAGGGAGGGAGGCGGGTCGCGGCGGAGCCAGAGGAACCGAAAGCGCAAGGCCCGGAGTCGGAAGCGAGGCGACCGCGAGTGGAGCGTACCCGAGTGCGACGAGGATCCTTCTCCGGAGAGGACGGGCGAGGCGCACGTGATTCGCCGGTCCGACGGCAGCGAGCTACGGGTCGAATGCCACGGACCTCCCGACGCGCCGCCCATTGTTTGGACGCACGGCTGGGGTGCCAACTCCACGGAGTGGTACTACCAGAAACGCCAGTTGAGCCAGCGGTTTCGGCTGATCGTCTGGGACGAGCCGGGGTTGGGTCTCTCGAAAAAGCCGGACAACGACGACTACAGCCTCGAAAACCTGGCGGCGGCCCTGGACGCCGTGCTCGAGTTCGCGGGAAACCGCCCCGCGGTGCTCGTGGGGCATAGCATCGGAGGAATGATCACGCTGACCTACTGCGAGGAATATCCCCAGGCGCTGGGGACTCGGATCGCTGGACTGGTGCTCGTCCACACCACCCACACGAATCCCGTCCGGACGACGCGGATGGCCTGGCTCCTCGCGACGCTGGAGAAGCCGGTGCTTATCCCGCTTTCGTATCTCACGATCGGCCTGTGGCCGCTCGTCTGGTTGATGAACTGGATGAGCTACTTTAACGGCTCCGCGCACCGTTCCACGCGCAACTCGTCGTTCGCGGGAAACGAGACGTGGGGGCAGCTGGACTTCGTCGCGCGGTTCATGCCGCACGCCCGACCCGACGTCCTGGCGAGGGGCATGCTCGGTATGATCGCCTACGACGCGACCGAGGTCCTGTCACGAATCCACGTGCCGACGCTGGTCGTCGTGGGTGACAAGGATTCGACGACCACGCCCGAGGCCGGAGAGTTCATCGCCAGTCGAATCCCGGGAGCCAAACTCGTCACACTCTCCCCCGCCAAGCACATGGGGCTGATCGAGCATCACGACCAGTTCAACCAACTGGTCGCGGAGTTCGTCGAGGCGTGCGAACACCAGACGGTCAAGAGGTGAGGGCGCATCATCCCGGACCGGGCTAACGGTCAGTCCGGCCGGACTCGGGCGAGCAGGTCGAGCGCGTTCGCCGTCGCGGCACCGTCCGCCGTGTTGTCGAAGACGCACCAGACCTCGGCCGTTCGGGCGGAACGTGTCAACGTCTTGGCGAGATTCGCGAGGTCATCCACCGAGTAGGCCGAGTGGTAAACCTGGGGTGAGCCGTGCAGCCTGTGGTAGACGAGTCCATCCCAGCCGCCCGGCTTCGCGGCCAACGGGACCACCGCCGGGTCGGCGGCGACTCGCGCGATGCGATACCTCGTCACAAGCCGGTCGGCCTCGGGCTCAAACCAGCTCGGGTGTCTTGGCTCAAGGGCCACGTCACCGGCGAACCTGTCCCGGAGCGAGACGAAGAATCCCTTCGCGACGATCGAGGAGAACGACAAGCTCGGCGGGAGCTGGACGAGCACCGGTCCCAGCCGCCCGCCGAGCTGGGTCGCCTCGCCGAGGAAGCGGTCAAGCGGTTCCTCGACGTCCTTCAGTCGGCGTTCGTGCGTGATCACCTTCGGGAGCTTGACGGAGAACCTGAAGTCCTCCGGGACCGAATCGGCCCATCGCGCATAGGTCGCCGGACGATGCGACCTGTGGAACGAGGAGTTGATCTCGACGGCGGGGAAGCGAGCGGAGTACCGTCCCAGGTGCGTACCCTCGGTGGGAAAGTGGTCGCTGTACTCCTTACGGAGAGACCACCCGGCGCATCCGACTCGGATCTTGCGCGGACGTTCCAACTCGCTCATTCCCTGGCGGCGATCAGGCCCTGATCGCCATGACCTCCGTGGGCTCGAGAGCCGATGGCGGTTCCGGGAAGAGCGGCATCGTGTTATCGACGGCCGCCGTCCTGGAGGCGGCCGACGTCCTTCCCGTGAGCACGTCGATCTTGCGTCTCAGGCGGGCGCTCACGCCGGCGTGAGCGGCCTGACTCTGAAGCGCGTGGTAGAGAATCGGACCGAACTCGGGACCATATTTTCGAACGTAGTTCTCCAGGCGTCGCATGGGTCGCGTCCTCGACTCGAATCGGCCTTGCCGGCCGTCATTTCCCGCTCTTGATTTCCTAACTTAAATACGCTCCACAACGGGATTTGGTTTGAAGCGAGGCGTCAATTCGAGTCGGAATCAAACCTCCCACCCGATCCGAGGAGGTGGGCCTCATCCGATCGCTCATGAAGAGGATGACCCTGTCGGGCGAACGCTCGCGGAGGGTCGGGAAGCCTTCGCGCCTCGGCCCAGGGCGGCAAGTGTCGTTGACCTCGACCTGGCGCGACGGAAGGGCTCGCGTGTGAGGTCGCAACAGGTGAGAGGTCGATTTCGAGTATGGGACGTTCTCGTCCTGTCGTTGGATTCCGCCCGAGGTCCGAGATGGACGACCTGGCTCAGTCTCGTGCCACCTTCCTCCCGCGTCGGCCGGAGAACGTCTTGAGGAGTCCCTCGAACGGGTCGGTCGCGCGGCGGGTGAACCGGGCGAGAGCCTTCCTCAGCGTGAACGTCCTCGGGTCGAGACCTTCGACGACTTCCTTCCAATCCAGCGGTGTTGAGACTGTCGCATCCGGCACGGCCCGCGGGACGTAGGGTGGGACGGCGTGATGGCCACGCGCGTTCTGGAGCACGTCGACGTAGACCCGCGCGCCGCGCTTCGCCTTCCGAACCTCGACGGTCGCACGACGCGGCATCGAGGCCGCCGTGCCCTCCGCGAGCCCCAGGGCCCACGCCCTCGCCTCGTCGAACCCGCCGTCCCGGGTCCAGGGCGTGAGAATGTGCAAACCGGTCTTGCCCGAGGTCTTCACGAAGGATGGCGCGCCCTCGTCATCCAGCGTCGATTTGATGGCCCTGGCCACGGCGATGACGTCGGAGAACGACGCCTTTCCCGGATCGAGGTCGAAGAGCGCGAAATCCGGCCGGTCGAGATCCCTGGTTCGCGACGCCCAGACGTGGAAGGTGAGCGTCCCCTGGTT
>JBFWRA010000145.1:0-7580 GCA_050249155.1 Isosphaeraceae bacterium
CAGGGGAGTGGGTCCAGGCTCGTCGAGGACGGGCTCCAGGAGTGTCGGCGACTCGGGCATCGGATCGTGGTCGTTCTCGGTCACCCGGAGTTCTATCCGCGTTTCGGGTTTTCCGCGACCCTCGCCCAGCGCCTGGAATCCCCATTCGGATCTGGCGACGCCTGGATGGCGAGGGAACTCGCACCCGGAGCTCTGGCTGGCGTGGAAGGACGTGTGGAGTATCCACCGCCGTTTCAGGCGATCGAGTGACCTTGACGAATCGGGTCGCCGTGGGACCAACGCGGTGTCGGTTTCGTCGGTGACTTTCCTTGGCGCGTGGACGCGAAACGAACCCAACGCCTCGCCAGGCGATTCCCCGACCCTTTTCCGTTGAATGAAAGCGTCGCCAGTGGCTAGACTCCAGCCCTTGGGTACGATGCGACGGGTCCGCGGGCGCTGGCGTGGCGAGATGGAGACGACCAACAGTCTGCTCGACCGCCTGAGGGAATCCGACGACGACGCCTGGCGGCGATTCGTGGCGATCTATACTCCCTTGATCCGGGGATGGCTCGAGCGCCGGGGTCTGGGTTCGGCCGACGCCGACGACGTGGCCCAGGACGTCATGGCGGTGGTCGTTCGACGGGTTCCGGAGTTTCAACGAGAGCGTCTGGGGTCGTTCCGCGCCTGGCTGCGTGCGATCACGGCCAACCAGATTCAGAGCTTCTGGAAGCGCCGGAGACGTCGGACTCCCGGCGTCGGGGGAGACGCCTTCGTCGCGATCGCCGAGGAACTGGCCGACCCGGCCAGCGGGATGAGCCGTTGCTGGGACGACGAGTACAACGGTCACTTGACGAGGCTCTTGCTGGAGGCGGTTCGTCCGAGGTTTCGCGAGGGAACCTGGGCCGCCTTTCAGGGGCTCGTGCTCCAGGGGAAGCCGGCGGAGGAAGTCGCGGGCGACCTTGGGATGACGGTCAACGCGGTTCAGGTCGCCAAGTCCCGGGTCTTGAGCGCGCTGCGAAGCGAAGGGGAAGGGCTGCTGGACGATTGATCGCGGGGTCGAGGCTGGAGTCCCTTTCCGCCACGAATTGGGGGTCGCCGCGATGAGCGCCAAAGTGAAGCATCCTCCCCTGGCGATGTTGCAAGCCTACGGCCTGGGCCAGCTCGCGGGAGACCGGCGGGAGAAAGTCGAGCGCCACGTCGCCCGTTGCGGGCGGTGCGCCCGGCTGCTCGGCGACGTTCCCGAGGACAGCTTTCTGGCCAAATTGAAGCGGGTCGCCGCTCCGACCCAATCTCCCGAGGCCCTCGCTCCTGGGGTCGGGGTCACGCTGGCCGAGTTGCCCGCGGGGCTGCGAGACCATCCCCGTTATCGGGTCACCCATCGCCTGGGGGCGGGAGGGATGGGGGTGGTCTACCTCGCCGAGCACCGGGTGATGGAACGCCCGGTGGCGTTGAAGGTGATCCACCCGGCGCTGGTGGGTAGCCGCCGCGCCGTGGAGCGCTTTCGAAGAGAGGTGAAGGTCGCCGCCCGGCTTTCCCACCGCAACGTCGTGGCGGCACTGGACGCCGAACGCGCCGAGGGCGCTCACTTTCTGGTGATGGAATACGTGGAGGGGATCAGCCTCGACCGGGTCGTCGCGGGGCACGGCCCCTTGCCGGTCGGCCACGCCTGCGCCTACGTCCGGCAGGCGGCGCGGGGGTTGCAACACGCCCACGAGCGCGGGACCTCGCACCGCGACGTCAAGCCGCAGAATCTCATGCTCACCAGCGCGGGATTGATCAAGATCCTCGACTTTGGCCTGGCGAAGTTCGTCGCCGATACCGTGGTCGAGGTCTCGGGGGCCTCCGGCGAGATCGGCGCGCCGAGCGTGGACGGCCTCACCAGGACCGGCTCGGCGCTGGGGACGCCCGCCTACATGGCCCCGGAACAGGCCGCCGACGCGTCTCAGTGCGACGTCCGATCGGACCTCTATAGCCTGGGCGCGACGCTGTTCTTCCTGCTGACCGGCCGTCCGCCCTTCGACCGGGCGACGCCCGAGGCGCTTTGGCGGGCCCATCGGGAGGAGCCCGCGCCGCCGCCTTCCTCGATTCGCCAGGACGTTCCCCCAGAGCTCGACGCGATCGTGGCCAGGCTGTTGGCGAAGCGTCCCGAGGACCGGTACGCCACTCCCGCGGAACTGGCGGAGGCCCTCGGCCCCCACTGTGTCTCGGCGACCTCCCCGGCCAAGGAGCGACCCAGGGCCGTCCTGGACGCGACCGACCGTCGGGAACGAAAGACGGACGAACCGTCCCCCGTCATCCCCAGGCTCGGTCCGTCGCCGAAGTCGGGGAAGACCGGGTCTCGGGTCGTCGGCCTGACCACCCTGGCGCTGGCGATTCTGATCACGACCGCGATCGTCTGGCGAGGCTGGCCGGACCGGGTCGCCGGATCAAGCGATCCCTCGGGACGTGGAGTCGATCGTCCCGCGCGGACGGTCCCGTCTCCCCAGCCCGAGCGGGCGGTCGGGACCCCCGCGGTCGCGAAGGCGGGGTCGAGGCTCCGGCTGCTCCTGGTCGCGCCCCAGACGAACCTCTGGTATCCGGATTACGGGAACCTGCTCCAGGCGTTGCGGGACGGCCGGATCGACGCCGAGGTCCGGGTCGCGTCGTCGTCGAGGCAACCGATCCAGACGACGGACCACCCCCCCGTGCCGGTCGACCTGGTCCTGACCCCGACGCTCCCGCTCGACTTCGACGCGGTCATCTTCCTCGGGAGCTATCCTCCGCTCTCGATGGAGTACGTCGCGGAACATCCCCAGCGCGAAACGGCGTTCAGGTTGATTCACGCGTCGCGCAAGGCCGGGGTGCTTGTCGCGGGGCTTTGTGGCGGCGCCGCGGTGCTCGCGGAATCCGGCGTCCTTCGCGGGATCGACTGCGCGCGGTGCCCCTACATTCTGGAGACCCTCGAGAAATCGGGGGCCAGCCGACTCCTCGATCAACCCGTGGTCGTCTCCAAGGACCACTCGATCCTCACCGCCAGAGAACCCGACTCCGCCTGGGACCTGGTCGCCGCCCTGGTCGAAACGCTGAGGGCCCGGGAACAAATCCGCTAATTCTCTGAAAGGAATCGCGCGCCTCGGACATTTCTCCTGCGAACGCCGGCCTTGGGCTTCTTCGCGAGGCACGACCGGCGGGAAACAAGGCCCCCTCGACCAGTCGGGGCCCAGGAGATCGCCACGATGCGTAGCGCGGCCCGATTCCCATCGCACAGGTCCAGCCGACGACGCCACCTTCCCTTCGCCGAGTCGCTGGAGTCCCGAGAGGTCATGTCGACCATCCCCTACGGCGCTCCCTTCACCGAGATGTCGCAGGTCTCCAACCAGTTCGCCCCTCCCGACGCCCCGACGATCCTGTACCTCAACTTCGACGGAAGGAGCAGCCAGTACGTCTCCGCCTTCCAGGGGACCACGAACAGCGTCACCCGAGATATCCAGGAGATCCTCTTCCGGACCGCCCAGGCCTTCGCCCCCTTCAACGTCCAGGTGAAGCGGGCTTACGGCGATGACACCATCGGGGCCGGCCAACGGGCCACCACCCTGTTCATCGGCGACAAGATGGGCAACACCAGCGTCTACGACGACCCCGCCGGCGGGATGTACGTCGAGAATTTCACCAGGGCTTACGCCAACGCCGACTACCCCTCCCTGGGTAAAGGGATCCTCCACGTCCCCAACAGCGACGCGTTCAACGTCGGTTACGTCGACCCGTACTCGTACTCGGGCCCGGCCGCCAACTACGATCCCTCGAACTTCTCCAGCTGGTCCAACGGATCGATCGCCAGGGCCGCCGTCCACGAGGCCGCCCACACCTTCGGCCTGGCCCACGTGTTGACCAGCGGGCAGGCCGACGTGATGAGCTACGACGGCGGCCTCAACACCTACTTCCGCAACAAGTCCTACACCACGACCAACCTCAACAGCGTGCCGGGAGGCGGGCCCGCGGTCCCCACGCCGAGTCTTCAGCCTTACTGGGCCTACTTCCAGCAAGTCGGCAACGCCTGGATTCTGACCCCCAGCCCGATCGTCACCCAGAACTCCTACGCCACCCTGATGGCCAACCTGGGACCCCGGGCCGTCGATGGCTTCGCCAACGTCGCCGACACGGGCACGGTCGACCCGATCTACGTCGACGGAACTCTCACCAACGTCGCCCTGGGAGGAAGCAAGCTCGGGACGATCTCCGCGGCCGACCACGACGTCTTCACGTTCAACGTCGGGGCGACCCAGTTCGTCGAGGTCACCATCGATCCCACCGGCACCGGCACGCTCGACCCCGTGCTGCTGGTCATGAGCGACTCCGGCAAGACCCTGGCGTTCTACGACGACGACAGCGGGCCAGGCCACGCCTCCAGGCTCGTCTTCAAGGCGCTGGCGGGCACGACGTACCACCTGGTCGCCGCCGGCTACGACGGCAACTCCACAGGCACGTATCGGATCGCCGCCAAGACCGCGACGTTCCAGATCAACCCGACGAACCTCCCGGGGGGGTTCGCCATCCCGAGCAAGAATCCCGCGGCCCAGCCCCCTGGATCGGGCCTTCTGATGATCGTTCCCTTGCAGTCCACCGAGGACGGACTGACCGCCGACTTCCGAAACCTCGACGACCCCCCTTTCCCCACCCGACCGCCGGGATTCGTCCGTCGGACCGCGAACCGCCGATAAGGAACCGTGCCAAAACCACTTGACCGATCTTCGGGGAAGGGTGGCGGGGGTCTTGTCCGCCAGACCTGGGCCACCCTCCCCAAAAGATCGGTCAAGTCGCTTTTTCGCGAATCGTTAGCGCGTGGCCGCCTTGGCGACGTCGGGGTCTCCCCCTTCGGCCGACGCCGTGACCTCGACGCGCGCCTGAGACCGGGCGAAGGCCAGCCAACGGGACTGAAGCTCGTCGTAGCCGCCGATCCGGTAGACCTGCTTCAGAGCGGGCTCGAACCCCGACTCCTGCGCCGAGCGAACGAACCTCACGAACGTCTCGGGAGATTCGGATTCGACGAGGAACCGGGTCAAGGACACGCTTTGGGCATAGTAGAGGGCCCAGTGGCGGGATTCGGGGTAATCCATCGTCATCAGGTCGCTGAGGCGGAAGAGCCGCCCGCTGGCCAGCGGATCGTTCAGTTCCGAGGCGCGTTGGCGCTGTTCCGCGCCGGGTTCGGCGAGCACGGCCATGCCCTCGTCGGCCCATCGAGGGATCTGCTTCTGAGGAAAGAGGTCCGCCAGGACGACGTGGGTGACCTCGTGAGGCAGGACCGCCTTGAGCATCGTCGGGTGGTCCACCCGCAGCAGGACCCGCCGCAGGACGACCCGCCCCTCGTTCATTCCCATCGTCGAATAGCCTGGCGAGTCGGCGGGCTGGCCGGTCTCCCGGCTGAAGTCCGTGGCCGTCGGAAACAGCACGACCTCGCAACGGGGGGACCAGGGAAGCCCTCGGGCGGGGTCGCCCCAACGCTTGAGCTGGGCGGCCCGCGCGGCCTCGGCCGCCGCGGCGACCCGCTCGGCCAGCGCTCGATCCGCGTCGACGTGCGTGACCTGGAAGTTGGTCGAGAAGATCGGCTGGCGGCTCCAGTTCACCGTCGATCCCGCAGGGGGAGCGACCGGGGCCGTCGACGCGTCGGGAGCGGCCGGTCGCAGGTTCGGGAGCGGCCCGGGAGGAGGCGGAACCTCCTCGGGTGAGGAGCCCCGGACGATCACCTGGTTGGGACGCAGCGATCGCGACGTGTGACCGTCCGGGTTGCGTTCCGCGGCTCGATTCCGCAGATACTCGGCGA
Source organism: Isosphaeraceae bacterium (assembly GCA_050249155.1). Classification (GTDB taxonomy): domain Bacteria; phylum Planctomycetota; class Planctomycetia; order Isosphaerales; family Isosphaeraceae; genus JBFWRA01. The sequence continues at coordinate 5,777 of JBFWRA010000145.1, forward strand.
ACCAGTTGGACGGACTGAGCGCCCGGATCGCCTCGATCTCGGCGTCGATGGCCTTCCACTCCTCGGGGTTGGCCGGTCGCGCGTTGATCCGGCGCACCACCGCGACGGCCCGACAGTAAGCCCAGTGGTCGCGACGATCGCGAGGCAGGCGTCCCTCCCTGTTGAGCAGGTCGTAGCCCTCGCCGGCCTTCTCATAACGCTTGGCGAGGAACGCCGCGTCCACGGCCTCGACGGTGATCGACGCGCCCGCGGTGGGATCGGGCACCGGCTCGGGCGAGGGACTCGGGGTCGTATTCGGTCGAGGCCGAGGCATCTCGATCGGAGGGGACGCCTGGTCTTCACGCGCCTTCGGGTCCGGCTCGGGAGGGGCGAGCGGGACGACGGCGGCGGCCGAGTCGCGGGGAGGTGGCAACGGAGCCACGAACTCCTGCGCGGGGGGCTCACCGATCTCGATCGGCTCGGCCGGGTTCCTGGTCCGATTGACGGAAGGATCGAGGGTGGGTCTCGAAGGCAAGGGGATCGTCGGCTCGGGCGGTGGTTCCGGCCGCGATGGAGAGGGAGAGGGCTCCGCCTCCGGGAATGGAACCTCGGCCACGGGCGCGGGGGGCTCGACGGCCGGCGCGGGAGGTTCGACGGCCGGCGCGGGAGGTTCGGCGGCCGGCGCGGGGGGGGGCGTGGCGCGCCGAGGAACTCGGCGGAGGATCGCGAGGTTCTCTCGGTACTCGTCGGCGTCGGCCTTGCGGCCCTCGGCCTCGGCGGTTCGGGCGGCGGCCTCGTAGGATTCGGCGAGTAGCCCCAGGAGGGCCGTTCGGGCGTCTCCCCTGGTGCCCGGCAGCGCGGCTTCCAGGAGGCTCGCGGCACCCGGAGCGTCACCCTGGGTCAGGCGGGCCCTGGCGGCTTCCAGGGTCTTCGGTTCATCGGCCGCCGCGTGGGCGTGGGCGCGGGCGAGGCAAATGAGCGTCGCGGCGAGTGTGATCGCGATCCTAGACCGGTGCATGACCATCCGTGTCCCGCTCAAATCGGTCGATCGGTTCGTGCCGGAATGTCTCGGCAGCCGCGAGCGCGCGTCGGAGGGCGTCCGACCCGGGCGGCGTGGACCGGCCGACCTCGTCCCTGAAGTTCGTTCCACACGGCAGGGGCCTCGGCCCTGGCGACGTGACGGACCGTCGCGGGTGGGCGTCGAGGCGGAAGGGTTGCTCGCCGGGCTCCGGTCTCCTTACCGGTCAGGCTCGGCGTTCACCGGACGCGAGAGTATGGCCAGGCTCGCCGGGTCGGTCAACCCGAACTCAGGGGGCCGTTCGGGTGTCGAAGTCGTCCAACGGCTCCCCAGCCGCTTGAGGGTTCGCTATCATTGATGGAGACCCGACCCAGTCCGAGGACGTCTTCGAAGATGCGGATCATCGCCGGCGAGCGTCGTGGCCACAAGTTCGACGGACCGAAGCGCCAGGGGACCCGTCCCACCAGCGACCTGGTGCGCGAGTCGGTCTTCAACATCCTGGGGGATCGGGTCGAGGGACGGGTGGCGGTGGACCTCTTCGCGGGCACGGGGGCCCTCGGGCTGGAAGCCCTGAGCCGAGGGGCCGCCCGCGCCATCCTCGTCGAACAGAACCGCGAGAACGTCGCGCTGATCCATCGGAACCTCGCGACCCTTCGCTACGAGGACCGGGTCCGCGTGATGGCGGCCGACGCCTACCGATGGGCCCGAAGCTTCCGCCCCATCGACGACACGCCGCTGGTCGTCACGATCGACCCACCCTATCGCGACTACGATCAACGCCCCAAACGAATCCGCCAGTTGCTCGAC
>JBFWRA010000146.1:0-7564 GCA_050249155.1 Isosphaeraceae bacterium
CGGGCAGGGGGACGTCCCCGGGCGTCTCCCGGTGGTCGGGAGTCACCTCGGGCCCCCTCGTACGGACCCGGTCCACGACCTCGGAGGAATAGAGCCGACGCATCTCGTCCAGCGTCTGCGCCTGAAGCGCCGTCCCTTGCAGCGCCATGGCCTGGTAAAGCTTCTTCGAATCGTAATAGAGCCATCCCAGGACACACGTCGTTCCAATCACGAAGACGGCCATCGACGCGGAGACGACCGCCGGGGAAAGTTTTCCCAACCACTGAGACCTGATTTCGCGAGTCGAATTCCACCACCACAATCCGGGCCGCGAGCTTACCCCAAATCTCATGAAGTTATCTCCAATTGTGAATTGACTTCGCTCCGATTGCCCAATTCGACAGGCGTGGCGTGTCGCCAGGACTCAAGGAGAACAACGGTCCAGACCAAGGTCTTCACCGCATCTCGCCCAGCGAGAGGGAGCCGATAGTCAACTTGATCGGTTATATCACAATTATTTCAATTATTATATAATTGTTAAATTTGAGTATAATGAATTATTAATCTATGAAATTTTTCAACAATTGATTTTCAACCTCGCGACCGATGCCACTGTGATCCATGTCGCGTCCGTCCGATCGGGCGTCAAGCGACGTGAGGTGATCCGCTGGGAACGTCACCACGTGTGGAGCGCCCTCGCGGAGTGAGCGATCTCGCTGGGGCTCACCGGGATCGTCTTCGTGCTTGGGAATGCGGTAGCCGCGCCCTCGCGGACCGCGTCAACAACAATGACTATAGGATGCGAAGGCGGCCTCATGCTCGATAACGACTCGCGCCGCCACGATTTCGCGACTTTCGCTCCCATGGCTCCGCGACTGGCGTGAGTGGAATCAGGGGATCGGAATCCTCCCCCGTGATGGGGAGGAACGTTCCTTGATCGCGGCCGTCTCGTTCCCGCGCGGCGATTCCTCCTGATCCCACGACGACTTCTCGCCTCGACGATCCGCGAGGTTGGCGACGGACGCGAATCGGCGATTCGGAGTGATTTCTCATCACGACGAGTCACTTTCGTACGGGTCCGTCCTGATCACGGAGTCGTCGCGGGTCGGCGTTGCACCTTGGGGCTCGTCCGGTCAGGATGGTAGGGGGACGGGTGGAGACCCGGTCGGGCCTGGCGGACCGCGCCTCATCCCAGCACCCCCCGGAGAACCTCACGATGAAGCCTCGGTCTCGTCGCCTCCTCCGCGGATCGGTGGCGGCAATCGCGGTCCTGGGAGTCCTGGCGGTCGCCTGGGCGGTTCTGACTCATCCCGAACCCGGCGCGGTGCTGACAGATCCGGGACGGATCTTCAGATCGCGAGCGTCCTCGGAGTCGACCGTCCGCGCGACTCCCGACCGCTCCCGCGCCGCGCCTGGACACGCGGTACCGCTTTTCTCCGAGGATTGGTTCGACGAGAGTGGCTTCTCGATGGTCGCCCCCTTCATGGTCCCGCCGACCGACCCCACCTCGCTGGAGGAAGTCCGGACGGGCCTCTCCGGCGCGGCGGCTCGGGGGATCAAGCAGCTCGAAGGGCAATTACCGGGGCTGGTCGAGACCCCCGAGGATCGCGACGTGGCGACGAGGCTCAACCTCGTCATCGGGTCGCTCTCGATGTACCAGGGTCGATTCGATCAGGCGGCGCGTCGATTCGAGGAGGCGCTTCGCCACGAGCCAACCGGCTCCCGGGAAGCCAGGGCCAATATCGAGGCCCTCATTGGCGTCGCGGCCTTGCGGCGAGGAGAAACCGAGAACTGTGTCGAATGTCGCAACGAGTCGAGCTGCCTCTTCCCCCTCTCGCCGGAGGCCGTCCATCAGAAGCCCGAGGGCTCTCGCGAGGCGATCCGTCGGTTCACCCGTTACCTGGACGAACGCCCCGAGGACCTTGGCGTCCGCTGGCTCTTGAACCTCGCCCACATGACGATCGGCGAATACCCGGAGAAGGTCCCTTCCCGATTCCTCATTCCCCCCGAGCGGCCAGTCGAATCGAGCGCCGTGGGGCGGTTCGTCAACGTCGGGTCGAAGGTCGGCCTCGACGCGCGAGGCCCGAACATGGCGGGGGGCTGCATCGCCGACGACTTCACCAACGACGGCCTGATCGACGTCTTCCTCAGCACGTCCGACCCGGACGCCACCGCCTGCTTGATCGTCAATCAAGGAGACGGCCAGTTCGAGGTCCGGGACGAGGCCGCGGGACTTTCGGGACAGGTCGCGTCTCTCAACGCGATCCAGGCCGACTTCGACAACGACGGCCACCTGGACGTCTTGCTGCTGCGAGGGGCCTGGGAATTGCCCCGTCGCCCTTCACTCCTGCGGAACACGGGGGGTGGAGTCTTCACCGACGTGACGATCACCGCGGGACTCGCCTCGCCGATCGCCACGCAGGCCGCGGGCTGGGCGGATTACGACGGCGACGGCTGGCTCGACCTGTACGTCGCTGGAGAGTTCGACCCGGACCGAAACCCCGACCCCCGCAACCGAGGTCGACTCTACCGCAACGCCCGGGACGGGACGTTCGAAGACGTCTCCGACGCCGCGGGGGTACGCAACGACCGTTACGGGAAGGGGGTGGCCTGGGGAGACTACGACGACGACGGCGACCCGGACCTCTTCATCTCCAACCTTGGCCAGCCAAACCGCCTCTACCGCAACGATGGCGACGGCACGTTCACCGACGTCGCCGAGTGGGCCGGCGTCACCGAGCCAATCAACGGATTCGCCTGCTGGTTCTGGGACTACGACAATGATGGTAAATTAGATTTATATGTGAATCCTTACTCGGCGAGGCTGTCCGAGCTCGTGCGCGATCGACTCGGCGAGCCCACGACGGGCGAACGCCCCAGGCTCTTTCACAACGAAGGGCAGGGGTATTTTCGCGACGTGACCCGCGCGGTGGGCTTGAATCACGTGCTGATCCCGATGGGCTCGAACCTCGGCGACCTGGACAACGACGGCTATCTCGACATGTACCTCGGGACGGGAAGACCGCCGTACTCGTACCTCGTGCCCAACGTGGCGTACCGGAACGTCGGGGGAGAGCGGTTCGAGGACGTCACGACCGCCTCGGGCACGGGACACCTGCAAAAAGGGCATGGCGTGGCGTTCGCCGACTGGGACCGCGACGGCGACTGCGACCTCTTCCTCGAAGCGGGCGGGGCCACACCGGGCGACAAGGCGGGCAACCTCCTGTTCCAGAATCCCGGACACGGCCATCACTGGATCAACGTCCGGCTCATCGGAACGACCTCCAATCGCTCGGCCATCGGCGCGCGAGTGACCGTCGTGGCGACGATGCCCGACGGCTCGCTCTTCTCCATCCATCGCCTGATCGGCCCGGGAGGCAGTTTTGGCGGCAACCCTCTGGCGACCACGATCGGACTGGGGAAGGCGACGGGCGTCGCCTCGCTCAAGATCGCATGGCCGTCGCGAAGGTCGGAGATTGTGTTCACGGATCTCTCTGTTGACCAGGCGATCGAAGTCACGGAGGGGGCGGAGTCGTACCGCGCCCTCGATTGGCGACCGATCCCCCTTCCCGAGTGAAACGGCCCCGTCATGACCTCCACCGTCACTCCGAAATCGTACCAGGGATACCGGGGCCTCCCGACGCTCGCCGGACTGGCGACCATCGAGGAGGCCACGATTCCCGGGTTGGGCATCGAGGCGTGCGTCGACCGGCTGAAGCGTTATCATCACGCGTTCAAGCGACTGCACGAGATCTTCGTCGCAAGGATCACCGCCGAGCCGATCTACGAATTGAAGACGGGGTTCTCGCACCACGCCTACCTCTGCGCCGAGCACGTTCAGGCGATCCGGACGAGGGTCGGCGAGATGAGGGAGCCGCCCCTGGGGTTGGAGGTGGTTCCCGACCCGGCGCTCGAGGTGTTCTTCGACGAGATTCTGGCCGCGCCCACGACGGCCGAACTTCTGCTTGGGCTGTATGAGGTGGCCCTCCCCGCGCTGGATGCCGCGCTGGCCCGGCATCAGGCGGAGACCAACCCCTTGACCGACGCCCCGACGCTGCGAATCTGCCGGTTCGCCAGGCTGGAACTGGCCGACATGATCGCCTTCGGGAACGCTTGCGTGACGGTCCTGGTCGACGACGACGCCCGAGAGAAGGCATCCTCTTGGATCGCCAACCTGCGCGACGCGCTGGCCGCGGCGGGGGACCTCGACGGCGCGGGGACGCCCTCCGGCCGGCCCGCGACGCGGTTCCACGCGACGACCCCGTATGTCTACGACCCGGTGCCCCGGCGCGACGAACGATTCGAGGACCTCTGGAATCAAGGGGTCAACCCCGAGGCGTTCCTCTATGATCCGAAGTTCGGGCCAAAGCCGAAGGCCCTGATGATGCTGTTCAAACGGCTTCGCGAGATCGACGTTCCGGAGATGATGGCCAGCATCATCCACGAGACCAGGGACCAACCCTGGGGCTACTACCTGGAGATGACCCGGCAGCTCTGGGACGAGGCCCGGCACGCCATGATGGGCGAGGTCGGCTTCGTGGCGCTGGGGATCGACTGGACGCGCGCCCGGATCTCGCACAACTGGTCGCATCGCCTCAACACCGAGTGCACCCCGATCGAGCGGCACGCCGTCCTTTACTTCATCGAGCAGGGGCTCATGCCCAAGACGGGCAAGCGGTACGAGTGGGAAGTCGGTGTGGAGTCCGGAATCCCGCTGATGGCGACGATTCAGGATTACGACTGGGCCGACGAGGTGCTCCACGCCCAGATCGGCCGGAACTGGTACGTTCCGCGGTTTGGCCACTGGAAAGAGGCCATCGACTACGGGGACCGTTGCTGGTCCAAGATCCTGAGCAACTGGTCGACCGTGCGTGACCAGGGGCTGACCACGCACGCCAACTGGTGGCCCGAGATCTATCGACAGGCTTGCGAGCGATGGGGCGTCGAGCCCGACCCGGAGACCCTCGCCTATAATACGTCATACGAGTCGCAAAGGGCCGATCTGAAGTCCGTCACCGGCAGCGCCTGAACTCAAGGTCAAGGTCCAAGGGAGCGTCCCCGTGGCTGAACCCGAGAACGTCGAACTGACCGAGGAACAATGGCGAGCCCGGCTGAGCCCCGAGCGTTACCACGTCCTCCGCGAGAAGGGGACCGAACGGGCCTTCACCGGAGCCTACTGGAACACCAAGACGCCAGGAACCTACCGTTGCGCCGGCTGCGGGGCCGAGCTGTTCGACTCGTCGACGAAGTTCGACTCGGGTTGCGGCTGGCCCAGCTTCTACGAGACCAAGCCCGGTGACCCAATCGCCGAACACGTCGACCGAAGCCACGGCATGGTCAGGACCGAGGTCACCTGCAAAGCCTGTGGCGGTCACCTCGGCCACGTCTTCCCCGACGGCCCGCGGCCCACGGGACTGCGATATTGCATCAATTCGGCGGCCGTGGAACTGGAACCGAGGGAGTGACCTCGTTTCGTCCACGTCGTCGAGGTCCGTTCTATCCCGCGAGCGGGGTCGCGCCTTCCTCGGGGGCTTCCGCGGTCGCTTTGGAATCACTCGTCGGCGGGTTTTTGACGGGCTTGATCGGGAGCGTGACGCTGAACGTCGAGCCCCGTCCGAGCTCGGACTCGACCGAAATGGTTCCGCCGTGGTCCTTGACGATGCCGTAGCTGATGGAGAGCCCCAGCCCCGTACCCTGACCGATCGGTTTGGTCGTGAAGAACGGGTCGAAGATCTTGCCTCGAACGGCGGGGTCGATGCCACGGCCAGTGTCCGAGACCTCGAGCACCACCTTTTCCCCCTCGCGCCGGGTGGAAAGGGTGACGACCCCTCCGGCCTCGCACGCGTCGATGGCGTTGGTCATGAGGTTCAAGACCACCTGATTGATCCTCGCGGCGTGGCAGGTGACCGGAGGCAAAGCGTCGAGTCGCTTCTCGATCCGGACCTGTCGTTTCCGGGCCTCTCCGAGAATGATCGCGGCGGTCGACTCGATCCCCTCGTTGAGATCGGCCTCGTTGACGTCCCCCTCGTCGAGGTGGGCGAAGAGGCGGAGGTGGCTGACGATCTGTTGAATGCGCTGAAGGCCGTCGCGGGATCGCTGGATCAAGCCCTGAATGTTTTCGAGCGTATAGGACATATCCACTCGTTCACGGAACTCGGCGATCCGCTCGGCCAGGTCGGGAAGTCCCTCGGCGATCAGGCGTTCCGCCTCCTCGTAGAGCGTGATGAGATCGCGCATCTCTCCGACGTATCGGCCCAGGACCACGACGTTGTTGGAGACGAAGGCCACCGGGTTGTTGATTTCGTGGGCGACCCCCGCGACGATCAGGCCGAGACTGGCGAGCTTCTCCGACTGGACGAGTTGGCTCTGCGCCTGCTTCAAGGCGGCGTGGGCGTCGCGTTCGGACTCCGCCATCTCTTGAAGCTTGACGTTCTGATACAGCAACTGTTCCTCGGCCCGTTTGCGGCCGGTGACGTCCCAGAAGATCCCCTGGACTCCGATGACGTTCCCCTGGACGTCGCGTAAAGGGGTCTTGATGACCTGCACATATCGGCGTTCGCCGTGCGGGGTCATGTTCTCCTCGACGACTTCGAGAACGGAGTTGGACTCCATGACCCGGCGGTCGTCGGCTCGATACTTCTCGGCCAGTTCGCTCGGATAAAAGTCGAAGTCGGTTTTCCCTTCGAGCTGTTCGGGGCGCTGAATGTCCAGCGTGTCGTAGAAATTGTGGTTGCCAAAGGTGAAGCGTCCCTCGACGTCCTTGCGAAGAATGCTGGCGGGCAGGCTCTCCACGAGCGAGTGATAGAATCCCTCCGCGCCCCGAAGCGCGGCCTCGATTCTGCGCCGCTCGTTCAGCTCGGTCTGAAGGTGGCCGAGCAACCGGCTATGACGCCACTTGAGCGCCTGGATATACGCCAGCGCGCCGGTCAGCGTCAGCAGGACGAACGTCCCCGCGATGAAGAGCGCGGCCTCGCGTGGGGGCACCAGCGCGGCGGCGGCGATCGTGACGACCTCGGAGGAGAGCCCAACCACTGAGAACGTCATGGGAGACGAAGACCCCTCGGCCCTCATTTTGTGGCGGCCGGGCGTTGGCGCACCCGCTCGACCCGGCCTGATCCGATCCGATCTGGGCCGACCTTCACGCTAGCCCAACACGAGCCATCCCGCAACAGGAGAACGACTCCCCTCACCCGACCGAGCCTCCGAACCAGCGGTTCCGCGCGCCTTGACGGTCTGGCGACGGAAAGGAGCCCGTTCAGGGCGTGAGCCAACGGACGAACCAATCCAGGGCCATCGCGCGCTGGGCGTCGGTGACCTTGTGGCCGACCCCCTGGGCGACGTCGATTTTCAGACGGTCCAAGGCCCCGGCACTCCGGTAGGCGCGCTCGGCGGCCTCGAACGCTAGCCGGGCCCCTTCGATCGGGCAGTTCGGATCGAGCTCGCCATTGAGGATCAGCAGGGGGCGGCCCGCGAAGAGTCGGACCATGCTGGGTCCGTCGAACTCGTCAAGGATTCCAGGAATGATTTTATTCCACACCGCCCGACAGACTTCCGCGTTCACGGCGGACGCCCCAAGATCCCTGGC
>JBFWRA010000147.1:0-7552 GCA_050249155.1 Isosphaeraceae bacterium
GTCATCCTCGTCATCCTCCTCACCCTCGGCGCTCGAAGTCGCGGGGGGAGGCTCGGGGCCCGCCCCAGGAATCGGCCAGGCCAGGAGCGATTCCAGGAGGTCGTCGCCCCAGGCCGAAGGGCCGGCGCGCGGAGACCTCTCCAGGAATCCACGCGACTGCGCGAGTTCGAAGAACTCGTACAGTTCCTCGAGGGAGAGCGGGTCGCCGAACCGTTCCTCGATCGCGTCCAGCAGGTCCGAGGGCGCTCCCTCTCCGTCGAGGGCGATCAGGAGGAAGGATTCCTCCTCACCGAGCTGAAAGTACCGCCCGGATCGCGGATCCTTGACCACGAGGCATCCATCGGAACCGACCGGCCGCAGGATGAGGTCGGCCCTGCGCTTTGGCAAAGCGATGGAATCGGCTGAGGGGTGAAGTTCCGCGGTCGCCATCGTCTCTCGGGTGTTGTCGGCTCCTTCCGAAGTGGTCAATCAGGAACGGCGGAGGGCCGCCCGGGTGATCCCGAGCGACCCATCCACCAGGGCGAACCGAGCGAGATTACCTGCACCTGCGGCCCCTGCCGCTGCGACGACCCTTGCTGCTCTTGCCCTTGCTGCTCTTGCCCTTGCTGCTCTTGCCCTTGCTGCTCTTACCCTTGCTGCTCTTGCCCCGGCTGCTGCCGCCACCGTAGCACGGGTTGTAGCACTTCGACGGGGCGATTCGCTCTTCCAGCCGCTCGATTCGGAAACGTCGCTTGGTGTCGTTCATGGGAGATCCTCCGCGGGCGTCCTGGACGCCCAGGTTCAGGGAACACCGGCCCCGGGACCGACTCGCGGCCCGAAGCCTCAGCGCTGGGCCAGTCGGCCCTCAGCGAGACGCTGATCCAACAGGCGGGGCGCACCGCCCTCGCCGCGCCGCCCGACCCGCGGGCCGCGTTCAATCTTCGAAAATCAGCCATCAGGGCCGATCAAGATGGATTGGTCGATCCGTTTCCGACGATCCTCGCGTGATCAACGACGTTGGCTTCAATCAAGCAGTTGTTTCTTCCAATCCCGAAGTGTCGGGACCCGTGAAACCGACACGGGCTGACCCGCGACCCAGCGCGCCAGGTCGCTCCCGAAGGCGATCGGATCAGGATACCGCTCGGAAGGTCGACGCATCATCGCCTTCAGACACACGGATTCCAGCGCGGCGGGTACTCGTCGGTCGACCTCGCGAGGCGCCGCGAACACCCCTCGACGCGCCAGAGCCTCGCTCCGATCACGATCGTCGTCGTCAAACGGAGCGCGTCCGGTCAAGAGTTCGTAGAGGGTCGCTCCCAGGGAAAACACGTCGGACGCCGGGCCGAATTCGTCCCACTCTCCGGCGGCCTGCTCCGGACTCATGTAACGCGGCGTGCCCAGCGAGACCCCGTATTCCGTTCCCGCTCCATCGTCCTCGTCGGAGTCCTCCTCTTGAGCCCTTCTGGGCCGAAGCTCCGGCAGAGCCAGCTCGTCGGCGCGACCCGTCGAAAGCTCCTCGGCGGGGGAGGTCGGCGGAATCAGCTTGGCCAGCCCCCAGTCCAGAAGCAGCGTCTCGCCGTGTTCTCCCAGCATCACGTTCGCGGGTGTCAAATCACGATGCGCCACTCCTCGGCGATGGGCGAAGTCCACGGTGTAGCACACGTCCACAAGCCGGTCGACCAGCCGGGTCAAGACCCGCCGTCTCGGCCTCGGACCGTCGGAGGCGTGAAGTCCCGCGATCGCCCTGGAGAGCGGCTCCCCCCTGACGAAACGCATCGTGAAATATGCATGTCCCGCCTTGTCGATCCCTCGGCTATACACCGGCAACACGCCGGGATGCTCCAGCCTCGCCGTCACCTCGGCCTCGAACAGGAGATGGTCCCTCGCCCAGCGACGGTGGGCATGTTTCCCCCGCATCGCCTTGACCACGACCACCCGATTGAGTTCCTCGTCGAGGGCGAGATAGACCGCGCTAAAGCCGCCTCTCGCCAGAAATCGAACCAGCCGAAACCGAGGCGGAGTGAGCGGAAGAGGATCGACGACGCTCGGCATCCGATCTCCCGACCGTGATCCAGCGGATGACTTCGCCGACACCCCAAGTCGACGTCGCTCCGTCGGTGTCACGATCGTCAGGATAACCCCGAGATCCCGCTTCGCAATTCCTTAACATCGGGATCATCCTCTTTCTCGCCCCGAATGTTGCTTTCGTGAAACGTGGACGTGCGGTCAAGACTCACCATTGCCCGGATCGATGCTCAGGAGTTCGCGATGTGTCGATTCCAGGCGACGTCACACGAATCGGCTTGCGTCAAGGAGAAATCGCCGCGGGTGTCGCGAGAGGTTGCTCACGCGAGAGTGCGGAGTCGACTTCCCCTGTTCCCTGGGGAAGCGGGAAAACCAGGTCGTCCCCGGAACCCTGATCGTACAGGCCGTTCGAACCCACGCTCACCAGGGCCCAACGCTTACCGTCGGCCGCGTCGGGGCGCGAGGGCCTCGTCGGGCTCGTCCGACCAAGAAGCGCGTCTTCCAGCCGAATGTCATGCTCATTTGATATGATTTCGTAATAAAAAGGCGAGTTTGAATAGGGGTCGAACGGAACGTCTCCGATGGGACCCTGGGCCAGCGCGTCGAGGGTTGCCGGGTACGCGCCGTCGTGACCGAGCGCCCAGTGCCGCAGGCCCACGATCAGGACGAACGCCCGACGACCCACCTCGTTTCGGTCCGCCAGGGAGAGTACGCCGTGCGAGGTGGGAAAGAGGAACTTCGCCAGGGGACTGGTCTGGAGGGCCTCGGCCTGAAGTCTCGTCATCTCCCTACGCTCCGTGGTGGGTGAAACGCCCAGCGCCCTCGACGTCCGTTGGGAAGGATCCCTCTCGGCCTCGCGCAGGGCCTCCGCGAAAAGCCAGCGGGTCGCGCGGCGTGCCCTGGCGACCTCCCAGGGCGTCGTGATGAATTGACTCATGGACTCCATCCAGAAGGCGTTGTTTCGCCGAGGTTCCGCGAGGATCGACGCGAGGCCCCGGCGGAGATCCTTGCCAGGAAGGGCCAGGGTCCGTTCCATGAGTTGAGCTTCGCCGCGAATCGTCTCGGAAGGAGGGGGAAACTTCGGCAAGCCTCGATACGACGCCAGCCCCGCGACCAGTCCGTCAGGCGTTTGTCGAGGGTCGGCGGCCCACTCCATCGCCAACCCGAGCGCCTTTCCCTCGACGTGCGACCCGAGGGATGCGTCGCTGATCGTGCTTCCCTCGGCCAGGTGGCGGGCGACCCGGAAGACGACGGCGACGTCGGCCCATGCGCCCGGCAGGTCGCCGCAGGCGCGTCGATCCGCCGCGGAGAGCCCGGCCAATCGCGCCAGCTCGGCGTAATGCCAGGCGTTCTCGCCATTGAACAGGGTTCGCTCATGCGTTGGGAAGAATCGGCGGTCGGGAAGCGTCGAGGCGCTCCTGACCAGTTCCAGCGCCTGGGCGTTCCGTCTCAGAAAAGCGGTCGGCTCCTCCTCGACGGGTTCCCAACCCTCCAGCAGGTAACTGTAGCCGCGCGGCCGCGACGATCCTTCGTAGTCCAGGGCCTGATACGCCCCGCGGTAAAGATCCGCGGCGTTCCTGTCGATGGGGCCCGACCAGGCCAGGGGCGGAGCGATCGCGGGGACGTCGGGCATGCTGAATATACGATAATATATATAGATGCCAAACAAGCCAAGGAACCCAAATGTGAGCAGGAGCGCCAGTCGAATCCAGCGCCCCGGCGCGGGGCGATCCAGGAGCCAGTCCCCCGACCATGCCCACGAAACCCACAGAATGACCGGGGGCACCGCCAGGATGCCAAGTCTCGGTAGCATTCCCGCCCGCGTGAGCGAGGTCAGAGGTACTCCCACGGCGATCGTGGCCAAAATGGAGACCAGCGCCGCGGTGATCCCTCGACGAGCCGACGCCCCCCCAAGAACCCCGAGGGCGAACGCCAGTGGGACGGCCAGCAGGACGTGACCCGCCTGTTCCAGCCTCAACGGCATCGAACTCGGCTGCGAGAGGACCAGCGAAAGCGATCCAAAAATGATCACAATGAGCCCAACCAGCCAGACACCCACCTTCACGGCCCAGACGACCCCGGGGCGAACGCCGTGGTGCGCGAGGAACCGATGAGTGCGGTCCCGGGTCTCGGCCTGGAACGCCGAGACGCCCGCGCCGACCGCCACGAGCGAGGCGAGGCTCATGACGAGAATCGGATCGACCTGTGTGGAACCAACGCCGAGAAGCGCCGGCACGAGCCACCCGACCGCCGCGAGCAGCGCCCAGGTGGGGAACCCCCGCCTCACCGTCATCGCGATCAACGCGGGGACGGCCCTCCTTGTGTATCCACGTCCCGGCATTTCGGCATAAGCCACGGATAAGCTTTCCTCAGGGCGCGCGACCCGAACCAACGGCGAACGCGGGCGTGTCGTCCCGCGCGAGATCAGGCGTCCGCCGCGCTCGGGGCGGGTCACCCACCAATCCGAAACGGCCAGCAGGATGAGGGCGGCGAGCAGTTCCAGCAGCGCGCCCCGTCGCCAGTCCAGGCCGAAGGTGTCCGCGTCGGCGGTCGCCAGAAACGGCCCCACGGAGAACGAGGCGCAGACCGCCGCGAGGATGGCGGCCGTCAGCGCCGTCTTCGTGAAGGAGGACCAGAACAGCCCCAACGCCAGCGCGAGCGTCAACGGGATCGCCAGCCAGCCGGCGAGCGTCCAGACGCCGATCTCGGGGTTCGACCGCATCAGGACCCGATCGGTGTGGAGCGCCGCCATGCCGAGCAGGACCGCCGCCAGGGCCGCGGTGCTGACCATCGCGAACGCGACCTTGCCCGCCCAGAGAGTCCGCCGACTCACCGGTAAAATATCCAGGAATCGAAGCGTGCCGGTCTCTCGCTCGCCAGCGAACGCCGCGGCGCCCACGGCCAGCGCGTACAGCCAGGCCCAGCTCATCGCCAGCGGAACCAGCGCGCCGTCGCGCGCGCCGTCGACCAGGCTCAGGACGAGCCATTGCGTCACCGCCGCCGAAACCGCCAGGCCCAGCCAGATCGTGGCGAACTGCCGAGCGTCCTTCCACCAGAGCCTCGCGTACATCGAATGGTCCCTTTTTTAGAATCGCGTGATTTCATGAAATTCGATAAGATCTCATGCGACGATGGACGCGACTCGCGGGCCGGGTGGAACGACGGGCCTCCTGCTCCGCATGTATCCCACGTAGATCTCTTCCAGGCTGGGCGACTCGATCTCCAGACCCTCCACGCCCGGCATGCCCCGGGTGGACTCACACGCGGCGCGGTCGCGGGCGCGGACCAGCCAGCGAGCCTGTCTGGGGGCGTCCGACGCGTCGATCAGCTCCAGGCCAAAGCCGTCGGGAGCGACGGGATGGTCCCTGCTGGCGAACGTCAACGCGAGTACGAACGTGGTCGCCTTGAGGTCGTCGATTGGTTCGGCCAGGATGAGCCGTCCCTTCCGTAGCAGGGCGACGTGGCTGGCCACCCGCTCCACCTCGCCGATCTGGTGGCTGGAGAGCAGGACCGTCCGCCCCTCGCCGGCCCGGTCGACCATGCTTTCGAGGAACTCCAGACGAACCAACAGGTCCAGACCCGAGGTCGGCTCGTCCAGGATCAGCACTTCCGGGTCGCTCGCCAGCGCCAGGGCGAGGGAGATCTTGGCGCGCATTCCTTTGGAAAGCGTCTTGATTTTTCGATGAAACGGAAGGTCGAACCCCGCGACCGCCTCGTCGTAACGCGCGCGGTAGGCGAGGGTGGAGCCTTGTCCGTCAGGATGGAACCCGGAGGCGAACCAGCCGATCTCGGCGACGGTCATCCCCTCGTAAAGGACCGGGACCTCGGGTACGTAGCCGACCCTCCGCCGGACCTCCAGCCCGTGCCGGGTCGGGTCCAGGCCGAGCACCTGAACGCGCCCGGAGTCGGGCCGGACCAGCCCCAGCAGCGTCTGAATCGTGGTGGTCTTGCCCGCTCCGTTCTCTCCAAGCAGCCCATAGACCGACCCCCGGGGAACTTCCAGGGTGAGGCGATCGACCGCCGGCTCACCGTGGTAGGTCTTGACCAAACCCTGAACGTCAATCACCGTTCCCGACATGTTCATGATTGAGTCCCCTGTCCTGGAACCTGGGCGGGCCGCCCGTTTCGCCCGCGTTCCCATTCCTCTCGAAGGATCGACTCGACCTCGGCCGGGTCCATTCCGCTGCCCCTGGCCTCCTCGATCGCCGCGCGGAGCCGCCGGCGAACGCGGTCCCGCCGCGATTCCTGGCAACGCTCCACCGCCCCCTCGGCGACCTGAAGGCCCGTTCCGCGCACGGGTTCCAGCAACCCCTCCGCCTGAAGGTCGCGGTACGCCCGCGCCACGGTGTTCGGGTTGACCACCAGTTGCTTCGAGAGCTCCCGGACCGAGGGCGCCAACTCCCCAGGACGGAGCACCCCCGCCGCCACCGCGAACCGCACCCGATCCGCGATCTGACCGTAAATCGGCCGGTCGTCCGACGTGTCCAGTTCGAGGAGGATCATCCGTATCAGCCCTCTGGTGTATTAGTTGACTCATACAGTATTCGCGGACGAGTTCGTGGAGTCAAGAGGGAAGGCGCGGGTCGGGAGGAGCCGGCCCGCGCCCTGGTCGATGACCGTGGACTCGTTAGTCGTCTCCCTCGGAATCGTCGGCCGATCCCAGAGCGCCGTTGGCGCTGACGCCGACGCGGGTCGAAAGCACGCGCCGGGTGATTTCGGCGGCCACGTCGGGGTGGTCCCGCAGGTATTGCTTGGCGTTTTCACGCCCCTGGCCGAGCCTGAGGTCGCCGTAGTTGAACCAGGAACCGGACTTCTCGACGAGTTTGTCGGCGATGGCCAGGTCCATCAGGTCTCCCTCCTGGGAGATCCCCGAGGAGTACATCATGTCGAACTCGCAGACCCGGAAGGGGGGGGCGACCTTGTTCTTGACGACCTTGACCTTGACCCGGGAGCCGACGACCTCCTCCCCTTCCTTGACCGGGCCGATCCGTCTGACGTCGATCCGGCACGAGCTGTAGAACTTCAAGGCGCGGCCGCCTGGGGTGGTCTCGGGGCTGCCGAACATCACGCCGATCTTCTCGCGGATCTGGTTGATGAACACGAGAACGCACTTGGATCGCGAGACGCCGCCCGTGAGTTTTCGAAGCGCCTGGCTCATGAGCCTGGCCTGGACGCCGACGAAGGTGTCGCCGATTTCCCCCTCGATCTCGGCCTTGGGCACCAGGGCGGCCACCGAGTCGATCACGATGACGTCCACGGCGTTGGTTTGCACCAGCATCTCGGCGATCTGGAGGGCTTCCTCGGCGCTACCGGGCTGGCTGACCAGCAGGCTCTCCAGGTTCACGCCGATCCGTTTGCACCAGGAGGGGTCCAGGGCGTGTTCGGCGTCGATGAACGCGGCGACCCCTCCGATTTTCTGGGCGTTGGCCACCGCGTGCAGGGCGATCGTGGTCTTGCCGCTGGATTCCGGGCCGAACAGCTCGATGATTCGGCCCCGGGGCAGACCCTTGCCCCCCAGCGCCAGGTCCAGCGACAGCGCGCCGGTCGA
>JBFWRA010000148.1:0-7542 GCA_050249155.1 Isosphaeraceae bacterium
ACACGCCGACGATCAGCCTGGTCGCCACGGCCCTGATCTCCAGCCTCTTCGTCCGTCCCAGCTCCAACCAGTACTACTTTGGCGACTTCTACGCCGCCGAGTACAGCACCGCGGGGATCTACCCCTGGTTCGCCTTCCAGCAAACCCGGGTCGGCTTCGACCCCGTCTTCGCGCACTACTCGACCACCATCATCCGGCGCGATCCCGGGTGGCTCGGCCGGGTCCGTGAGGATTACCAGTACCGTCGCGAACACCCGGAAGCCCGGCCTCCCCACACCTACGTCGAGATGACTCGGGTCGTCAATCGGTCCCTCACCGTCAACAACGTCACGAACGTGAACGTGAACAACGTCACGAACGTGAACCAGAACTCTGTCCAGAACGTGAGGAATCTGGTTCTGGCCCGTCCGATCAACCAGATCGCCGAGAACCCCCGGATCGTCGCCAACGCCCGGTTCGCCCCCGGGCTGACCGACGACGATCTTCCTCGGTTCACCAGGCTGAACGAAGCCAGGCGACAGGAATTCACCAAACAGGCCGAGGACCTTCGCAGGTTCCGGCAGGAGCGGCTCAAGGTGGAGCGTGAGGCCGTCCTGGCCCGCGCGGCCGCCCAGGTGCCCCCCACCCCGGCCGGTCGTCCCGCGGCGAAGACCACCGCGCGTCCCCTCCCTCCCCCACCCGATCGACCCCAACGGATCACCTTCGCTCGATCGCCCCTGGCCGCGCAGACCCTCCAGGACCGACCCAGGGTGAGCCAGGAAAATCGACCCGGCCGACCCGTCAACGTCCCACCCATCCCCGACGCTCGGGCGGCCGAACCCCGACCCGGGGGCCCACCGCCCGGCCCGGTCGGAGGCCGGGAGGTGTCGGAGCGGATTCGAGAGGCGCTCAAGAACCAGCAGGCCGAGCAACTCCAGCGTCGTCAAGAGCTGCAACGGCAACTCGACGCGCTCAAGGAACAGCGCCGGCAACAAGCGGAAAATCGGACCGAGGCGCTCAAGAATCAGCCCCGGCCGAACCCAATGCCCATGCCAAGGCCAATGCCCGTCCCAGGTCCTCGGAACCCGGGGCAAGGCCCCGCGGCGCTCCAGTTTCCCGGCGCGCCGAACCCTGGGTCGGGCCCGGTACCCACTCCCCCGCCTCCCAGGGTCGATCCGTCGGCCTTTCGCCGGGTTCCTCAAGCCCCCCCGCCTGGAATGCCGCGATCGTTCCAGCCTCGGAACGCGCCCAGCCCCGGAGAATCGCCGGGCCCTGGAGCGTCCCTGGTCGCGGAGCGTCAGCGGCGATTGGAAGCGCTCCGGCAACAGCGGCGGGACGAGATCGAGCGCCGGTCGGAAACCAGGAAGGAGCAACTCCAGGGGGGACGACCCCCGCGTTGAGGCCCTGGCCCCCGTCGCGTGACGGTCCGAGCCTGTGGATTCAGGCGACCTCGTCCTCGTCGTCGTGGACCGAGGGGGCGGTGACCCTGTCCCCCATCCGCAACCAAACGGCCTTGAGATAGGCCCCTTCGAGGGCGTCGATGGCGACGGGATGGTCGGCCGAGGCCCCCGTCATCGCCAGGATCTGGGCGGACCGGCCGGCTTTTCTCGCCGCGGCGCGAAGCAGGGTCACGAACTCCTCAGGGCCGAGGAGCCCGGAACAAGAGCAGGTCAGCAGCAGCCCGCCAGGCTCGACCACGCCCATCGCCAGGACGTTCAGGTCAAAATATTTACGCTTGCCGGGAGCGACGTCCAGCCGGGTTGGAATCAGCTTGGGAGGGTCCAGCACGACGACGCCGAAGGATCGGGCGTTGGTGGCCATTTGTCGCATGTAGCCGAAGGCGTCGGCGTGCAGGATCGTCAGTCGAACCTGGTTCGCGTTGGCGTTCTCCCTGGCCAGCGCGACGGCCTTCTCGTCCAGGTCGACGCAGGTCACGTCGCGAGCCCGACCTTTCCGGAGGGCGTACAGGCCAAAGCCTCCGGTGTAACAGCAGGCGTCGAGGACCGACCTGTCCTCGCAGAACCGGGCCAGTTGAAGACGATTGTCGCGCTGGTCGCAGAAGAAGCCGGTCTTGTGGGACTCCTCGAAGTGGATGCGAAACCGGACGCCGTTCTCCTCGATCGTGACGCGATGGGGAAGCTCGGGGTTGGTGAGGGTTCGACCGGGGAAATCCTCGGCCATCGCGATGCGATCGTCGACGGTCACCCGGAAGTGTGAGGTTCCCAGCCGCTCGGCCAGCAGCCCGAGCAGCGGGCCGATACGCTGGTACATCCCCAGGCTGAACACCTCGACGGCCAGGACGTCGGCGAAGCGATCGACGATCAGGCCGGAGAGGCCGTCCCCCTCGGCGTGGACGACCCGGTAGGCGTTGGTCGACGGGTCGAGACCCAGGACGTCGCGACGGAGCTGGACGGCCCGGTCGATCCGGTTCTTCCAGAATTCGACGTCGGGCGGGATCACGCCAGGCGTGAGCAACCGAAGGCTGATCTGCGACCGGGCGTTCCAGAGGCCAAAACCGAGCGGAACGTGGTCGCGGTCCACCACCCGCACGAGGTCGCCGTCCATGGGACGAAGCGAACCGACCGGACCGATCACCATCTTGCGAAAGATGAACGGGTGGATGCCCGCGGCGCGAACCGCGATCGTGGGGAGTTCCACCGGCGGTTCAAGCGGACGGTCGGGCACCTTGGGGAGGTGGGAAGGGGGCGTGGTGGGGCGTGCCCTTGGGGCCATCGGGCGTGCTCAGGGGTCTGGGAGAAAAAGTGGTTCAGAAATCGTCGAGAGCGTCGTCGCCGTCGAGGTCATGGTCCAATCCGTCGTCGTCGGAGTCGGTCGCGACGCCGCCACGGACCAGCCGGCGCAGCCGGACGAGCAGCGCGGTCCCATAGCGCTCGACGGAAAGTTGTTTGCTCATCACGGGTTCGGTCGCGGCGTCGAGGGGGATCTCGGCGAGGATCCTGTGCATCTGGGCGAGGCTTTCCCAACCGACCTTCAGCACGCCCGGGATGGCGTCGGGGTCTTCCCTGGCCAGTTTCAAAGCCTGCCGGGCCTTGCGGAGTCCGGACTGAGCCTGTTGAAGGTTGCGAAGGGCCGTGCCGGAACTCATCCGCGACATCGATCGTGATCCCCTGGGCCGCCCGAGCCAAACCGCGAGGGTTGAGGTCGGGCCGCGGGCGTCCCTCGAAACGGGTGTCTCTCGGGCCTCGAATACGTTATCCTAGAGTTTCCCAGTTCCGGCATCAATCGCGACCCTGGGAGCCGTTCCATGAGCGACCCCCAAGAAAGCGCCTCGACAGTCATCGAATCGGAAGTCATTCCCGAGGTGACGCGGGAGGAGAAGACGCGCACGAAACGGCTCCCGCCCTACAACGTCATCATCCTGAACGACGAGGAGCACACGTTTGATTACGTGATCGAGCTGCTCACGAAATTGTTCCGCCACCCTCTGAACGTCGCCAAGCAACTCACCTGGAGGATTCACCTCACCGGCCGGGCGATCGTCTACACGACGCACAAGGAAATGGCGGAATTAAAGTGCGAGCAGGTTCGCTCGTACGGTCCGGACCCCCGGATGAGCATCTCGAAGACCTCGCTGGGGTGCTACATCGAGCCCGCCCAGGGTTAGGCGATCCCCCCGGTTCAGGAGAGCGCCGCGGGAAGCCCGGTCGTGACGTCGGGATAGGCCAGGACCAGACCGAGCTCGGCCTTGATCCGTCGGTTCGATGCCCGCTTGTGCGACTCGTCCCTGGCGCCTGGGGAGCCCGGCTCGGGCGGCTCGAACCGAGGGGTCGGCGCGCCCAGAAGCCTGGCCGCGAGACCGTAATACTCCTCCCGACGCACCGGGCGGTCGTCCGTCGCGAGATAAACTTGCCCGGATTCCCCCCGATCCAGGGCCAGGATGGCGGCCGTCGCCGCGTCCTCGACCTGGATCAGGTTGAGATACTTCGATGGGTCGGCGGGGATCGGATCGCCCCGTTCCAGTGATTCCCTGCGGATCATCCGACCAGGGCCGTAAAGCCCGGAGTAACGGACGACCACGCCCCCTCGGGCCAGGACCAGTCCCTCGGCTTCCAGGCAGACCCTCCCCGATTCGGTCGCCGGGACGGTGGGCGAATTCTCGTCCACCCAACTTCCGTCGTTCTGGCCGTAAACGCTCGTCGAACTCGTGTGAACCAGGCGGACCGACCGACCCTCCAGGGCGGCCAGAACGTGGCCCAGGCCGACGAGTTGAACCTCGCGCAAGGGGACCCCGGCCTTCCGATCGAACCCGACGCAATGAAGGACCCGATCGACCTCGGGCAGGTTCCTCAGCGACGCGGGCTCGGTCACGTCGACCACCAGGGGGGTCACGCCCAGCGTTCGAAGCGCCTCGGCGTTCGCGACGGATCGGGTCGTCCCGATCACGGGGAGTCCCGCGGCGACGAGCCTGGCGGCGACTCGACGCCCGAGGTAGCCACATCCGACGATCAGGGTGGTCAACGTTCGAGGGGACTCAATCATCGATCCCGGTCAGTCTCGGGTTGGAGTCGGGGCAACCGTCATCCAGGTAGTTTTGCAGCAAGATCCGGGCCGCGAGCATGTCGCGAAGCCCCTTGCGCTGGCTCCGCTTCAGGCCGGCGGCGATCAGGCTCTCCTCGGCGTCCGAGGTGGTGAATCGTTCGTCGTGGAAGAAGACGGGCAGGCCGGTCAGTTCCGCGAGCCATTCGCCGTACTTTCGCGCGAGCGAGGCGGTGCCCCCCTCCCCACCGCCGAGATGGACAGGCAGGCCGACCACGATCCGATCGACCTCGTGTTCCTTGACCAACGCCTGGTAGTGCCTGGCGTCCTGGAGCCGGTCTTTTCGCTCGTAGACCTCCAGCGGGCTGGCCAGGGTGCGTTCGCTATCGCTGATCGCCGCCCCGACCCGCCTGGTGCCAAAATCAATGCCGAGAACTCGACCCATTCCAGTCGCCTCGATTCAGACCAGGTCGCCGTGCCCGGCCGCCTCGAGCCCTTCCACCAGTCCCTTGAGCTGGTCGAGCTTGTCCTTGCGGGCGATCAGCGTCACCCCGCCGGACTGCACGATCACCAGGTCGTCGATCCCGAGGGTGGCGATCAGGCCGCCGTCGTCCGAGACGATGATGGAATTGGAGGCGTCGACGGTGAGCACGGGCCCTTGCGTGGAATTGCCCTGGGCGTCGGGGGGTACCAGCGTGGTCAGCGCCCGCCAGTCGCCGACGTCGCTCCAGTCGTAGACCACGTCCAGAACGCGGACGTTGTCGGCCTGTTCCATCACGGCCTTGTCGATGGGCATCTTCCTTAGCGTGGGGAACACGCGAGCGATCGTCGCGCGTTCGTCGGGAGTCCCCAGCGCCTCGCCGATCTGGTCGAGCCCCTGGGCCATGTCCGGCTGATGCAGCGCCAGGGCGTCCAGCACGGCCCTGGCACGCCAGAGGAAGATCCCCGCGTTCCAGTCGAACCGGCCGGTGGCGAGGAACGACTCGGCGGTCTCACGATCCGGTTTTTCGCGGAACCGGACGACCTTGTGAACGGCGATCCCCTCGCGACGCCCGAGGGTCTCTCCACGCTCGATGTAGCCGTAGCCGGTCTCCGGGTGGGTGGGCTTCACGCCGAAGGTGACGAAGACCGTGGGGTCCTCCTCGATCAGACCGACGGCCCCTCGGACGGTCTTGAGAAAGACCTCGGTGGGGCGGATCACGTGATCGGCGGGCATCACGATCATCGTTCCCTCGGGGTCGCGACGGGCGACGATCTGGGCGGCCAGTCCGACACAGGCGGCGGTGTCTCGCGGGCAGGGCTCGGCGACGACGTTGCCCGGGGGAACCTCCGGGAGCTGCGCGCGGACGGCGTCGGCCTGGTCCTCTCCGGTGATGACGAGCAGGCGTTCGGGAGCCACGAGCGGGGCGATTCGATCGACGGTCTGCCGAAGCATGGTCGCGTCCCCATAAAGGCGAAGCAACTGCTTGGGCAGGTTCCGTCGGCTCTTGGGCCAGAAGCGCGTTCCGCTGCCTCCGGCCATGATGACAGCGTGAAACATACTGATTCGTTGACCCTTCAAGTGGGGTGGTCGATCCTCAATGGCCCAGGCGGAGCGGTCCTTCCACGACCGTCCCCGGCGGGACTTTCCCTTTGAGCTCGGAGGCGTCCAGTGCGAACAGGGGGCTGATCTCGATTCCGAAGGGGACGGAACCGTCGGGCCCGCGGCGAACTCGCGCCCCGGCCCGTTCGAGCCAGTCTCCGAACAGGTCGCTCATCCGCTGTCGAACGCGCGACGGGGAGTCGGCCCCCGTCGCGTTCTTGAGGGGTTCGAACTCGACCGAGCGTGAGGTTTCCACCAGCGACCAGGCGTTCGCCAGTGGTAGGGCGTCGAAAATGAACCGTTCAAACTTCACGGCGTTGGGCTCGTCGGGAGATACCAACCGTCCCGTGTGATCCACGTACGGCACTTTCTTCAACGCCCGATGGAAGGGCAGATCCAGGCCCCCCGCCAGGCGTTCGACGAACGCCAACTCGATCAGGTGGATCGCGATACTGCCCGCCCAGAGTTCCAGTCCACCCTCGGGCCCGCGACGTTCGGCCAGCTCGGCGGGAAGGTCGGAGTACTCGATGACCTGGGGGTGACCGTCGACGCTGACCACCACGCCGAGCTTCTCCTCGGGAGCGACCTTCTCGACGACCTTGAAGGACATCTCGGCCCCCGCCCCGCGATGATGGCCCAGAAACGCCGGATCGGCGATCTCGACCAGCGGATTGTCGACTTGAAAGTAGAACAGAGTCCGTACGCCGAGCGACTTCATCTCGTCGAGGCAACTGGGAGAGCCGTCGGGGCCTGGAGCGGCCAGGGCGGTCAGCGTGCCGCCGTGGCCGTCGGGGCTGAGGGCGACCCCCCCCTTCTCCGCCATCAGGATCTTCCCGGTCGACTGGTCGACGGCCGGCATTCGCCCCTGGACGAAAAACCGGAGGTGTCTCAGTCCGAACCGGTCGTTCTCATCGAAGAATCGCCGGGTCGCCTCATCGTTCTCCGGGCTGGTCATCACGTAAAACGGCAGGGTCCGCCCGTACCGCCGACTGGTCGCGACGATCTTCTCGGCATGGATCTGAAACAAACTGGCCCCGGAGACTGGGCCGATCGGGTACGTTCCCTTGGGGCCGTCGAAGCCGAGCCGACTGCCGGAGCCCCCGGCGACTAGAACGATGGCCACCTCGCCCGCGGCCAGGGCCTCCGCGCCACGCTCCGCCACATGGCGCTGCTTGATCCGGTCACCGTCGGTCCTGGGAAGCCGGATCACGTCGATCGGCCCGACCCGATCGGCCGGGGGCGCGGTGGACGTGTCGGTCTTGACCAGCTCGCCGATCAGCCGGTCCAACTGATCGAAGTCGATCGCCGCGAGTTCCTGAGAGAGCCGGGCGCGTCCGGAGGCGTCCAGCTCGTCCCACCAGCGAAGCAAATGCGATTGGTGGTGCTGGGCGAGTCGATCGACGATTCGGGGATCGGGGGTCATGCGCGACGGCTCCCGCGCTGGCGACGGTGGGCACCGAGACCGGCGGCTCGGCGGCGGCCTC
>JBFWRA010000149.1:0-7542 GCA_050249155.1 Isosphaeraceae bacterium
CCTCGTTCCCGTTCTCCTACGCGACGATCGCTCCCGGAATCCCCGCCCAGGAACTGGATCGTCAGGCCAGGAGGATCGGGCCGGCGTTGACCGGCCAGAGCTGGCGGGAGCGCGCCGGGCGGGTCACCAGCCTGCTCCGCGACTGGGTGAACGAGACCAGGGTGCCCATGCTGGTCGGGGCGATCGCCTACGACCACCAGCCGACCGGGTATCAAAGGTACAACGCCGCGCTGCTCTTCCAACCGGGGGATTCCGACGTCGCGTCCTACCACAAGTTGCATCTGGTTCCGTTCGGTGAATACGTTCCATTCCTTGAGACGCTCCCCTGGCTGACGGCGCTGACGCCCTACGACCCGGACAACGTTCCGACCCTCGCCTTTGGCGCTCGCCCGGTTTGGTTCGACCTCGGCGGATATCGCTACGCCACCGCGATCTGCTTCGAGGACACGGTCCCCCACCTCGTGCGTCGACTCATCGGGGAGGTTCCCGACGGCCGACGACCCGACGTCGTGTTGAACCTTTCCAACGACGGTTGGTTCGTCGATCAGCGGGCCGACGGTTCGCGCCACAAGTCGTCGGAGCATGAGATGCACCTGGTGGTGAGCGTTTTCCGGGCGATCGAGCACCGGATTCCGCTGGCGCGGTCGGCCAACACCGGGGTTTCCGCGATCGTGGACGGGAACGGGCGGGTGGTGCGGGAACTCGAAACGCTCAAGGAAGGAGTCGTCAGCGGCGTCGTGCCGCTCGACGGCCGTCGAGCGCTTTACACCGCCTGGGGTGATTGGCTGGGTCTAACTTGCCTGGCCGTCACGCTCGGATTGATTCCCCTGGGCTTGCTGGGCTGGCCCGCTCTCCGCACGCGCCGGGCAAGCTGACCCAAATTCGCTAAACATCCATTCTTGCCCGGCGCGGGAACGTGGGGTAGATTTGGTCGTGTTCGAGCCGGGGGGCTGCGCGAAGGCCGGTCTCTCGGGTATCTGGCGCGTCAGGCGGCCGAATTGGTTCGGAGGCTTGTCGCGACCGGTCGCGGCCCGTTACCATTGATTGGACCGTCACGTTTTTCCGAACGCGGCGGTTCGCCACTTCTCCCGGACACGAACGGTCTGAACCACCTTCCTTCGCCCGGCCCGAGGGGCGACGACGTGGGGGGGTCGATCGGCCGTCTCTCTCTGATGATTGGTAGGATGAGACCATGACGTTCGTCGGCAAGATCTTCGTGATCCTGATCATGGCCTTTGCCCTGCTCTTCCTCGGCATTTCCACGGTGGTGTTCACCACCCACACGGATTGGAAGAAGGCGACCGAGGAGCAGAAGAAGAAGGTCAGCGAACTGAGCAACACCAACACGACGCTCCAGGCCGACCTCGACGCGGCCAACGAGGCGTTGGCGAAGGCCAAGACCGAGCATGCGGCCCAGCTCGCGCAGAACGAGAAGAACATCGCGGCCCTGAACGAGGATATCAAACGGGCCAACGAGCAGATCACCGACCTTCGCTCGAAGGTCGACGTCGCGCAGCAAAACTCCCTGACGGCCCTGACGGACGCCGAGGAACGTCGGAAAGAAACCGACCGACTTCGCGAACAGAAGTCCGCCGTGGAGAAGCAGGCCAACGAGTTCAAGCTTCAGGAGACCGAGCTGCGCGATCGGATTCGTGAGTTGGAACGCCTCAACGCGACCATGGACGCCAACAACAAGGACCTTCGCGATCGAGTCGCCCGGTTCTCGCAATTGCTCCGCAGCAACGGCCTGTCCGACGACATCACGACGGTCAAGGGGCTGGCGAGCCCACCCCCCGTCCAGGGTCAAGTCGGGCGCGTCGACGCCCAGAATCGTCGGGTTGAGATCACCATCGGTTCGGATGACGGCCTGGTTCCCGGTCACGAGCTTTACCTCATGCGGTTGAGCCCTCGTCCCGAGTATCTCGGCAAGATCCGCGTCCAGTCGGTCGACCCCGACCAGGCCGTCGGCTCCGTCATTGGCAATACCGTTCAAGGCAAGAAGATTCAGGAGGGCGACATTGTCTCGTCCACGATCCGCCCCCGCCTCTAAGGCGAGCCGCGCCTCACGCCCCACCGGCGGAGGCGCTCGAGGAGTCTACGTCCAGGCCCCCAAAAGCGACGTTTACGTCGTCCTTCTGGGCGTCGCGTTCGGGGCCATGCTGATCGGCTGCCTGCTCCTGCTCCTGATCTGGAACCGCTACGGGTTCTCCACCAAGGCGACCGCCAGCCGGCCCTCGACTCCCGCCTCGATCGCCCTCGCGAACGGCGAATTCGGAAAAATTGGAACTGTACGCTTGTAACCTCATGGGCGTACTGTTAGAATGAACACCGTCCGGCGGGGAAGGGATTTCGTCCCGTCCTCCCGGGCGGTGTCGTGTCGTGGGGGTTCGTGATTTCTGGTGGCTCGATGGACGGGCGACTCCACGAACCGCGGCCGACGCCTTGACGACGTGAAGGGGGCGGGGCGAACGGGCCCCTGGCCTTCTTCAATCAGGGGCGTTCACATGACGAAGCATGCCGAACTCTTCACCGCCCTCGCCGCGCCCTTTGACCCGAATGAAGTGAAGGTCCGCTCTCAGAGTGGCCGCCAGCTCCATTACGTCACCGCCAGGACGGTCATGAATCGCCTGGACAGCGTGCTGGGACCGGAGAACTGGTGGGACGAATACGCGCCGAACGCGAACTCGGTCCTCTGCCGGCTGACCGTGCGATTGCCGGATGGCTCGACGCTGACGAAGTCGGACGCGGGAGGTTACGCCGGAATGGCCGATTCCGGCGATGACGATAAGAGCGGATACTCCGACGCGTTCAAGCGCGCCGCGGTCAAGTTTGGCGTCGCGCGTTACCTGTACCGCGACGGCGTCCCCACGTTCGTCCATGAACGACTCTCGGTGACTCCCCCGGCGGAGCCGGCCCCCGTGGAGTCGGTGGCGACTCCCTCGAAGTCCGGAGAACGTTCGGGCCCATCCACGGCGGCGACCGGCCCTCGAACCGGAAAGGCCCTTTTCGCCTGGACGAAGGAACAGGAACAGCGCTACGAGGTGGGGCTCTTGAAGTACATCAATCAATGGGCCAAGCTTCAGGACTTTCCCGGTCGGATGGTCGATTGGGACGCGGAGCAGGTGCGTCAGGCCTACCAGGAGGCCAGCCGCAAACTTCAGTCGATTCAGGTTCCAAACCAGGAAGCCTACGAGGAAGCCCTGGCGAACTGACGGTCAGCGTTCGTCGGCGAATCAACTCGATGGACTCGATCACGGGACCGCCCCCTGGGTGGTCCCGTTTCTCGTTCGAAGGGTCGCCGTCGGAGTCGATGAAACATCCCGCCCCGTCCCGAGTTCGGGAAGGGATCGCCCCCGGTGCGCGCGCATGGAGGTTCGCGGGGCGGGTGGTTCCAGGGGGCGGAATCGGGGCCGGCGACCGCTTCACCGCGAGACCCACTCGACGGTTCGCGCGGCGCGTGGAATCATCGCGTCGCGGAAAGATTGAGACCCTGGGCGCGGGTACGTCGATAACGAATGGAGCGAAGGCGACGGAGGGGATCGCGCGATCGTTCCAGTCGCATCGAGCTTCCGGAGTGTCCAAAAAGGCCCGGCGCATTATGATGAAGTGCGAGAGTCGTTGCCGACCCGCTTTCCCCCGCGGGAAGGGAACGTACGCGGCGGTCCTGGCGCACGACGGCTGAACGTCCGTCGTCCGAATGGAATCCAGGGAGGTCCACGGAATTGTGGCGACCCTCCCGCCGCCTGGTCGAGAAGAGGATCGCCGATGAGTCGAGTCTCCCTGGCCCTGATGTGGCATCAGCACCAGCCGTACTACCCCGACGACGTCGCCGGGGAGAACCCCATGCCCTGGGTCCGGCTGCACGGGACCAAGGATTACCTCGGCATGGCGATGCACCTCGACGAGGTGCCCGAGTTCCATTGCACGATCAACCTCGTCCCCAGCCTTCTCGTCCAGATCGAGGCGTACGTCGACGGTGCGACCGACCGCCACCTTCAGGTTTCCCGAATGCCGGCCGACGGGCTCAGCCACGACGACGCCGTTTACCTCCTCGACCACTTCTTCATGGCCAATCCCGAGGCCATGATCCGGCCGTATCCGCGTTATCAGGAGCTCTATCAGCAGCGCGGTTTCGGAATCGACTCCGCGGAGAAGGCGGTCCCCCGGTTTCGCGAGCGCGACGTTCGCGACCTTCAGGTCTGGTCGAACCTGACCTGGATGCATCCCCTGCTCTTTGAGAAGGACGCGGAACTCGCGGCGTTTCGCGAGAAGGGCCGACGTTACACCGAGGAGGAGAAGAACTGGCTGCTGGACCGACAGAGGGAACTCCTCGCCGAAATCATTCCCCTGCACCGCAAGCTCGCCGAGCGGGGCCAGGTCGAACTGACGACCACACCGTTCTATCATCCCATCCTGCCCTTGCTCTTCGATAAGAAGCTCGCCAGGGAGGCGATGCCCGAAGTTCATCTGCCCACGTTCCGGGAAGGGTATCCCGAGGACGCGGAGGTTCACGTCCGCAAGGCCGTGGAGAAGCACGAGCAGGTCTTCGGGAGTCGACCCACGGGAATGTGGCCCAGCGAGGGCTCGGTCTGCCAGGCGATGATCCCCCTGCTGGCCCGTCATGGCATCCGATGGATCGCGACCGACGAGGAGATCCTGGGCTGTTCCCTCAACGGCCGGGTGGGACGCGATAGCCGTGGGCACGTCCGCCATCCCGAGCTGCTCTATCGCCCCTGGCGAGTCGCCGAGGGAGAGTCGGAACTGGCGATCGTCTTCCGCGACCATTCGATGTCCGACCAGGTGGGGTTCCACTACCAACGGAGCCCCGGCACGGTGGCCGCGGCCGACTTCCTCGGCAAGGTCCACGCGATCGCCGACGCCTGTCGGCACAACCCCGCCACGCTCGTGCCGGTGATCCTCGACGGGGAAAACTGCTGGGAATACTATCCCGACGGGGGCGTCTCGTTTCTCCGCTCCCTGTATCAGGCCGCCGCGCGAGACCCCCGGATCAGGCCCTCCGGAGTCGGCGAGTTCCTCCGCGAGCATCCACCGACCGAGACGATACCCAGGCTTTTCGCCGGGAGCTGGATCAGTCACAACTTCGCGATCTGGATCGGCCACCCGGAGGACAATCGCGGTTGGGACGCCCTGCATCAGACCCGCCAGTTCCTCATCGACGCGGGGCGATCCGGCAGGCACGACCCCGAGACGCTGGCCAAAGCCTGGACGGAGATGTACATCGCCGAGGGCTCGGACTGGTTCTGGTGGTACGGGGACGACCACTCCAGCGCCCTGGACGCGCTGTTCGACCACCTCTTTCGCAAGCATCTTCGGAACGTGTACACGCTTTTGGGGGACGACCCGCCCGGCGCCCTCTTCACCGCCATTTCGCAGTCGGCCAAGCAGAGGTCGTTCCACGCCCAGCCGACGAGCTTTCTCAACGTCAAGATCGACGGCCGCTCCACCTATTTCGAGTGGATCAACGCCGCGCATTACGTCTGCGCCAGCGAGCGTGGCACGATGGCGCTCGTGGCCAAGGGGATCTTGCACGCGGTCTGGTTCGGGTTCAGTGCCGATCGCCTCCTGATTCGCGTCGATACCGAGGGAGGCCGCGCCTCGGAGCGTCTCGCGGAGGTCGACCGCCTCCGGATCGGATTCGTCGAGCCCGCGGATCACGAGATTCGGATCGACCACCCCGCGCGGGCGAATCCCCGGGGGTTCGTCGGCCGGTCCGGGAACGGTCGGTACGACCCCGAGACCGTGGAGGTCGCCTGCGGTAAGATCCTCGAACTCGCCGTGCCATTCGATCAACTGGGATTGTCGGTGGGCGATCCGATCAAGTTCTACGTCGAGTTGCTTCACGCGGACGCCAGCCTGGACAGAGCCCCGCGCGAGGGGATCTTCGAGCTGACCGTTCCCTCTCCCGACTTTGAACGAATCATGTGGCAAGTGTAGGCGGGCCGTGGGGGCTCTCGCGCTCCCAGACGCGCCAGGGCCGAACAGGGCGTCGAGCGAACCAGGAGGCGGGCAATGCCCGAGCTGAGGAAAGACCCGATCGTCGGCCGCTGGGTCATCATCGCCCACGAGCGAACGAAGCGACCGCATGACTTTCGGGGCGAGGCGCAGTCGCAAAGCGAGCTGGGGGTCTGCCCGTTCTGCGAGGGCAACGAGCACATGACCCCCTCGGAGATCATCGCCTACCGAGAGCGGCACTCCCGCCCCAACGGCCCGGGTTGGCGCGTCAGGGTGGTACCCAACCGCTTTCCGGCGCTGAAGGTCGAGGGTCAGCTCAACAAGCGAGGGGATGGCATCTACGACCTCATGGCGGGCGTCGGCGCCCATGAGGTCATTCTCGAGAGCCCCCGCCATCACATCAGCATGGCGGCGCTCAGCGAGGACAACGTCCGGGAAATCCTCTGGGTCTACCGAGACCGCCTGGTCGACCTCAAGCGCGACACCAGGCTGGTTCACGGCATGATCTTCAAGAACGTCGGCTCGGCCGCGGGGGCCAGCCTGGAGCACTCGCATAGTCAGTTGATCGTCACGCCGATCGTGCCGATCTCGGTCTGGGAAGAGATGACGGGCGCTCTGGAGTTCTTTAATTTCCGGGGTCGTTGCATCTATTGCGACATGATCCAGCAAGAGATCGGCACCGAGAAGCGAATCGTCCTGGACACCGCCCATTTCACCGCATTCTGCCCCTACGCCAGCCGCTTCCCGTTCGAGACCTGGATTCTGCCCAAACAGCACTCAAGCCATTACGAGAACATCCCCAAGTCGGCCGTCGACGACCTGGGATCGGTCCTGCGCCAGGTCCTCGCGAAGCTGGAATCGGCGCTCGATTCCCCACCCTATAACTACATCGTCCACACGGGACCCTTTGACCACCAGGAACTCCCCCACTACCATTGGCACATCGAGATCATCCCGAGGCTCACCAAGGTGGCCGGTTTCGAATGGGGATCGGGTTTCTACGTCAACCCAGTCCCCCCCGAGGACGCCGCCGCCTTTCTCAGGGAAGTCGAGGTTCCCTTCCACAACGGCGAACGCCCGATCCTCCCGAGAATCGCCGTCGAGCTCGGTTGAGCCGCCCGCGTTTCCCCGACCTCCGTGAGACCTAGCATGACCGGGAACGGCGTCCGCCTCGTCTTCGCGCTGCACAACCATCAGCCAGTCGGCAACTTCGACGGCGTGTTCGAGGCCGCCTACCGCGACAGCTACAAGCCGTTCCTCGACGTGATGGAGGATTACCCCGACTTCCCGTTCGTCCTGCACACCTCGGGCCCCCTCCTGGAATGGCTGGCGAAGCGTCAGCCCGACTACGTCCGGCGACTCCGCGCGCGAGTCGAGGCGGGAACCGTCGAGATTCTCGGCGGTCCGTTCTTCGAGCCGATCCTGACCAACGTTCCCCGGCGCGACCGGATCGGCCAGATCCGCGCCTACGCCGAGGTTCTCCACGAGTTGCTCGGCGCGAAGGGCCGGGGGATCTGGAGACCCGAGCGCGGCGGGGTGCAGGGGCTCGTCGGCGCGCTGGGCGAGGCG
>JBFWRA010000150.1:0-7506 GCA_050249155.1 Isosphaeraceae bacterium
CCGTGGCGCGGAGCGCATCCGTCCCGGACCCCGGTGTGGTTCCGCGTCGGTCGGCGCGGGGCACCCAGTCACACAGGGAATCTAGGTCACATCTCCCGTAAGAGGCCGCGCCCTTAAAAAAACCGATTCGACGCATCGGGGAAGGTCGAGACGTCCTGGCCCGTCCTGATGGCCCCCTCCTTCTGTGATTCTTACTCCATCGCGGATCACCATGTGACTCTTCCCCGGCCGATTCCGGTCCCGGCGGAGGTCGGCGCTGGACTCCTCGTCGATTTCTGGCAGCATGGCGTGAATGTTGAGAAGGCCGCGGGGCCAATCCAGGGCGAGCGGGGGACCGTGGCGCCAGCCCGCCTTCCCCAACCATTTGACTGAGGGAAACGATGTCGCAGTCGCACGCCGTGATCGTGATCGGGTCGGGTTCCGCGGGCCTCACGGCCGCTCTGTACGCCGCCAGGGCCAATCTCGCCCCGCTGGTCTTCGAGGGCAAAGAGCCCGGAGGCCAACTCACCCTCACCAGCGCGGTCGATAACTTCCCGGGATTCCCCGAGGGAATTCAGGGCCCCGACCTGATGGAACTGATGCGAAAGCAAGCCCAGCGGTTCGGTGCCGACACACGCTGGGAAACCGTCTTCAAAGTGGATCTCTCGAAGCGTCCCTTTGTCGTCAAGACCACCGACGACCCGACCGGCGACCCCCAGAGCGGCACCGTCACCGAATACCAGGCGCAAGCCCTGATCGTGGCGACGGGGGCCTCAGCGCGCTGGCTGGGCGTGGAGGGCGCGTTCCGTGGAGAAGGAGTCTCGACCTGCGCCACCTGCGACGGCCACTTCTACAAGGGCAAGGAGATCGCCGTCGTCGGCGGGGGAGACTCGGCCGTCGAGGAGGCGACCTTCCTCACGCGATTCGCCACGAAGGTCACGCTCATCCACCGACGGGACACCCTGCGCGCCTCCAAGATCATGCAGGACCGGCTCCGCGCCAACCCAAAGATCTCCTACGCGTGGAACTCCGTGGTGAAGAAGGTTTACGGCGAGACGGAACCGCACAAGGTGCTCAAGGGTGTGACCCTGGTCTCGACCGAGGACCAGTCGGAGCGCGAACTCCCCATCGACGGTCTCTTCCTGGCGATCGGGCACACTCCGAACACCGCCATCTTCGAGGGCCAGCTCGCCACGACCCCGGACGGCTATCTCCTGACCCGGACCGCCCTGGCCTGGAAGGACGTCCCCGCGCCCGAGGGCCTGATCGACCGTCTGCCAAACTACGGAACGGCGACCAACGTCGAGGGGGTCTTCGCCGCCGGCGACGTGGTCGACACCCATTACCGACAGGCGATCACCGCCGCCGGGTCGGGATGCGCCGCGGCGATGGACTGTGAGAAATGGCTGGAATCGGTCGGCCATGCCGGGTAGTCGATCCCCTCTCGGATCAAAAAACGGGACGCCGCGATTCCGGACCGCGCACACGCCCGACCATCCTGTTTTAGGTTTGAAGCAATCGCGAGGGTCGGGCCGCGCGGGCGATCCAGGGGGGAAGGGAACCACGGGGTCGGTCCCCCCTGAACTTTACGGGCGGTTTTCGATAGAATAAAAAAGTGGTCGACCCGGCAACGACCCGTTCGCCTTTCCGAACGATCGCCACCGTACCTTTTTGGAAACTCAAGTCGTATGGAGAGTCGACCGCCGCAAGAGCCCACGCGCCGACCAACCGGCGGACGCAAGCCCAACGGAACCGGCGGGTCGCCGACTCCCCCATGGCTTTGGCTCTTGCTCATCCTCGGGTTTGGACTGATCTTCTGGCAATTCTCGCCCAAGAATGAGGTCCAGGTCAGTTATAGCCCCTGGTTCCTCGACCAGGTCGAGGCCGGCAACGTCGCCAGCCTCTCGATCGAGGGTATGACCGGGCATGGAGTGCTCCGAAACAAGCAGAAGTACCTCCCGGCCAATTCCCAGACCCTGCTCAACGTGGAGAAGTTCTCGGTTCACTTCGCGACCGAGCAATCCATCGACTCCGTGATCGAGAAGCTCCGCAAGCAGTCGGCCGAGTCGAAGGCCGAGCCGGTTCGGATCGATCCCAGCCCCCAGCAGACCCCCAGCAGCCTCGTCTGGATCACCTTGCTCCTGCCGACCATCGTCGTGATCGGCCTGATCTACGTCATGATGCGACGGGCCCGCGACCAGTTCGACGGCGGCATCCTCGGCAGCTTCGTCAAGAGTCCCGCCAAGCGGCACGACAAGTCCAAACAGCGCACCACCTTTGACGAGGTCGCGGGACTCGAGAACGCCAAGGCGGAGCTTCAGGAGATCGTCGAGTTCCTCAAGAACCCCGACAAGTTCCAGAGGCTCGGCGGGCGCATCCCCAAGGGGGTCCTCCTGATCGGAACCCCAGGGACCGGCAAGACCTTGCTCGCCAGGGCCGTCGCGGGAGAGGCCGGGGTCCCCTTCTTCTCGATCTCCGGGTCGGAATTCATTCAGATGTTCGTGGGAGTCGGGGCCAGCAGGGTCCGCGACATGTTCAAGACGGCCAAGGAAAACAGCCCCTGCATCCTCTTCATCGACGAGATCGACGCGGTGGGTCGGGTCCGTGGCGCGGGTCTGGGCGGCGGGCATGACGAACGGGAGCAGACCCTCAACCAGATCTTGACGGAGATGGACGGCTTCTCACCCAACGAGAGCGTCATCGTTCTGGCGGCGACCAACCGGCCCGACGTGCTCGACCCCGCGCTGCTGCGTCCCGGCCGGTTCGACCGCCACGTCACCGTGGAACGGCCGACCCGCAAGGGGCGGTTCGACATCCTCAAGGTCCACTCCCGGAACATCCCGCTGGGCCCCGACGTCGACCTGGAAAGCATCGCCAAGGGCACCGTCGGGATGAGCGGCGCCGACCTGGCCAACCTTGTCAACGAGGCCGCGCTGATCGCCACGCGCGACGACAAGGACAAGGTCGATATGAAAGACTTCGACGCCGCCCGCGACAAGATCATCATGGGGGCCAAGCGCGAGGAGGTCATCACCGAGAAGGACAAGCGGCTCACCGCCTACCACGAGGCCGGGCACGCCCTGGTCGCCTGGCTGACCCCGCACGCCGACCCCGTCCACAAGGTCACCATCATCCCCCGGGGCCGAGCCCTGGGCGTCACCCAGTTCCTTCCCGAGGAGGACCGGGTCGGGATCAACGAAAGCGAGGTCCTCGCCGACCTTTCCGTGGCGCTGGGGGGCCGGGCCGCCGAGCGTCTGGTCTACAACGACCTCTCCGCGGGCGCCGCGGGGGACCTCAAAATGGCGACCCGGCTGGCCAGGATGATGGTCACGCAATGGGGGATGAGCGAACGGGTCGGGCCGGTCTTCTTCCGGGCCTCCGAGGAGCATCCGTTCCTCGGCCGGGAAATGGGGGAGACCCGCGACCACTCCGAACACACCGCGCAGATCATCGACGAGGAAATCTCAAGGATTCTTCGGGAGGCCGACGACCGGGCCTACCGCCTGCTCGAAGATCACCGTGACGATCTGGAACGGCTCACCGAGGCGCTGATCGAACGCGAGGTGCTGACCGTCGGCGAGATCGAGGAACTCGTCGGCAAGCGCGCCGGGGCCTCGGTCAACGCCGATGACAATGAAGTCGCCGCGTCGATCGACAACCCAAGTTGATCGCCTTCCTTGAAGCTCGACGGGCAAGGGAATCGCGACCCCTCCGGACCCGATTCCCCGACCCTTCGCTTTGAATCGGCTCCTGAACCCTTCCCTCTCAAGGTGGAACCGATCGCCGGGTCCACTCCGCCCGACGCCCGACGTCCCCGCCCCGTGGTCTGCGCGGGGATTCTCGTGGCCGACCACCTCTGCACGCCGATCCCGCGCCTTCCCGCCGCCGGCGAACTGGTGATGGCGGACGACCTGATCCTGAACATCGGCGGCTGCGCGTCCAACGCCGCGGCGGTCCTGGCCAAGCTGGGAGTCCAGGCGACCATGCTCGGCAGGGTTGGCGACGACGTCTTCGGTCGGTTCGTCGCCGAGACCCTCGCCGCCACCGGAGTCGACGTCCACGCCCTGACCGTCGACCCGACGCTGCCGACCAGCCAGACCCTCATCGTCAACGTCAAGGGGGAGGACCGGCGGTTCATCCACACCTTCGGCGCGAACAAGGGGCTGACCGCCTCGGACTTCGACGCCGTGCTCGACCCTCCTCCCCAGGTCCTCTACGTCGGGGGCTATCTGATCCTTCCCGGACTGGACGCGACCGCCCTGGCCCAACGGTTCGCCAGGGCGAGAAAGGCCGGAACCATGACCGTCCTCGACGTCGCGACCCCAGGGCCCGCCGACTATCTCAAGCACCTGATTCCCCTGCTCCCGGAAACCGACGTGTTCCTGCCCAACGCCGACGAGGCCGCGCTGATCCTGGGAGAACACGACCCGGTCCGGCAAGCCCTGGCCTTTCGCGAGCTGGGGGCGAAACGGGTCGTCATCACCCGCGGCGAACACGGGGCGGTCTCGGTCTCCGAGGAGCTTCGGGTCAAACTGGGCACCTTCTCCTTCCCCTTCGTGGACGGCACCGGTGGCGGCGACGCGTTCGACTCCGGCTACATTCTCGGGCTCCTCGAAGGCCGTTCGGAAATCGACTGCCTGACGCTGGCTAGCGCCGTCGGGGGAAGCTGCGTCCGAGCGGTCGGCACCACCGCCGGGGTCTTCAACCGTGTTGAGGCGGAGGACTTCCTCGCTCGACACACACTTCCCGTCGAGTCGTTCTGAGCGAGTCGATCGATCCTCCCAGGGTCCCGTGGACGGGGAGAAACGACCATGCGAGCGATCCTGAATCGACTCTGCTTCGAGTGGGTGATGGTGGCGGTCGTCGCCTGCGTCATGCTCTCGGCGATTCTCATTTACTGGAACGCGACGAGTCCCCGGCCCGCCCGACTCCGAATCACCGCGGGGAGCCCCGACGGGCTCCGCCATCAGATCGCCCTGCGACTGACCCGGGCCGCGAAGCGACAGGGGATCACTCTGGACGTCGTGCCCGCCTCCGGTTCGGAAGACGCCCTGGACCGGGTCGACCAGGGCCTCCTCGACCTGGCCCTGGCGCAGGGGGGCCTGGAACAGACCGGCCGCGAACACGTCCGGCAGATCGCCTCGCTCAAGATCGAGCCCCTGCATCTGGTGGTCAAGTCGGAGCTGCTTCCCCCTTCCGGGGAGGTCCTGGGGCTGGACTTCCTGCGGGGCCGTCGGGTGAATCTCAGCGAGAGGGGCAGCGGCACCTACGAGCTGGCCAGGGAAGTCCTGGCCTTCGCGGGGTTGAACGGGAAGGTCGCGACGGGGCCTCTCGACTACGCGCCGACCACCTGGAGCTACCACGACCTCATGACCGAGACCGATCGAGAGCGACTCCCCGACGCCGCGTTCATGGTCTCGGCCCTGCCCTCGCCGGTCGTTCGGCACCTGCTCAACGTCCATGACTACCAGCTCGTTCCCTTGAGGTTTGGCGAGGCGTTCGCGCTGGACGCGCTCCAGGCCGGGCCGCCTCCTTCCGTCACTCGGGCGATGGACCCCGCGGCGTCCCAGGTCAATCGAGGCGGGGTGTACCACACCGAGATTCCCGCCTACACCTACGGGGTGACTCCCCCGTCGCCTCCCCTGCCGGTGCCGACCTTTGGGACTCGCCTGCTCCTGGTCGGACACGCCCAGGTCGACGCCTCGGTGATCGCCCGGCTGCTGGAGGCGGCCTTGACCAACGGTCCGGGCGCTCCGGTGCTCGACGAATCACTCCTGGATCTCTCCCCCGAATTCGACTGGCACGAAGGGGTCATGAGCTATCGGGACCGGAACAAACCGCTGATGATCGGAGACCTCGACTTCCTCGACAAGGGGGCGGGGCTGGTCGGCGTCCTGGTTCCCGGAGCGTTCTACGTCTGGCATCTTCTGAGGAAGTGGACGCGGCGGCGCCAGGAACTCGGGTTCGAGTCGTATATGCTGAAAGTCGCGGAGGTGGAGCGGGAGGCCGTCCGGATCGAGTTGGCCGGTCGGATCGACCTGACGGAACTGGTCAGGCTCCGCCTGTCCCTCTGCGAGCTGAAAGACGAGGCGCTCCGAAAATTCGCCCGGGGTGAACTCGAAGGGCACGAGTTGATCTCGGGCTTCGTCACCCACGTCAACGACGCGCGCGACCACCTGACCCGGCTAATCCTCCACGAGCGCGACAATCTCGAAGAGGAGGCCACGCGGGAAGGCCGCCCCCACGAGGTCGCCTGGAACACGGCGATCGCGAGGCTCGATCCAGCCCCTGTGGCGACGGAAGACGCTCCCCACTGAGAGCGGCCAGGACTCCAGCCGGCCAGGCAAGGGCTTGCCGGAATTCCTCCCTCTCTTCTAATCTAAGGCGAGTGCCAGGATCGTCCGGCCGGCCAATGGCCGCGGCGCCGTCGTCCGAGAGGACTTGATGGGTTCGTTTGGTTCGGGAGGACCAGTGAGCGGGACACGGATCGCCAGCGTTTCCGGACTGCGAGGGATCGTCGGTGATGGAATCGACCCGACGGTCGCGGCCGAATTCGCCGCGGCCTACGCCTCGACCCGCGCTCCGGGTCCGATCCTCGTCGGACACGACGGCCGAGTCTCCGCGCCGACGTTCCTCTCGGCGGTCGTCGCCGCCGTGGCGGCCACCGGACACGACCCCGTGGTCGTCGGCCCGACCGCCACGCCAACGCTCGGCTGGCTCGTCCGAGACCAGGCCGCCAGCGGCGGCGTGCAGATCTCGGCGTCTCACAACCCGCCCCAGTATAACGGTTTGAAGTTCTTTCAGCCCGCCGGCATGGTGCTCAGTCCGGCGGACGGTCGCGAGGTCCTGGCGCGGTTCGAGCGGAAGGAGTTCGGCTGGGCGTCGTGGAACGCCCTGGGGCGCATGCGGACCCTGGACGACCCCGACGCCGGGCACCTCGACGCCGTCCTGCGCCTGGTGGACGTCGACGCGATCCGGGCCAGGGGTTTCACCGTGGTCCTCGACGCCTGCCACGGCGCGGGCGGGCGGATGGGCTCCGCCCTGCTCCGGGCGCTGGGATGCCATCCCATCGTGCTGGGGGGCCTGCCAGACGGCCAGTACGACCACCCGCCCGAACCGACGGCCGCCAATCTCTCGGCGTTCTCGGCGATCGTGCCCGCGACCGGAGCGGCGGTCGGCTTCGCCCAGGACCCCGACGCCGACCGCCTGGCGATCGTCGATGAAACCGGCCGCTACATCGGCGAGGAAATGACCCTCGCCCTGGCCGTCCAGCACCGACTCTCGCAGCGCCGAGGGCCGGTCGTCATCAACCTTTCCACCTCCAGGGCGACCGAGGAGGTCGCCCGATCGTTCGATTGCCCGGTCCATCGCACCCCCGTCGGCGAAATCCACGTGGTCGAACGGATGAGGGCGGAGGAGGCCGTCCTGGGCGGCGAAGGCAACGGCGGAGTGATCGACCCCCGCGTTGGGTTCGTTCGGGACAGCTTCGTCGGGATGGCGATGGTCCTGGACCTGCTCGCCTCGACC
>JBFWRA010000151.1:0-7505 GCA_050249155.1 Isosphaeraceae bacterium
TCCCGAACCTGCCAACCGCCCGCGACAACGGCTACGGCGAGCATAACACCCAGACCGGGATCATGTGCCGCTCGGGCGGGACCACCTCGATCCGCGACGTGACCGACGGCACCAGCAACACGTTCGCCGCCGGCGAGATCCTTTACGAGACCTGCGACTGGTGGACCTGGGCCAACCCCAACGGCTCGACCTGCGGCACCTCGTGCCCGATCTGCTACAACGGGGTCACTCAGCACGCCGCGAACGCCAACAGCCCCAACGACAGCAGAAACTGGCGCGTGGGCTTCGGCTTCCGAAGCATGCACCCCGGCATCGTCAACTTCCTGTTCTGCGACGGCTCGGTCAAGGCGATCAAGTGCACCATCAACCGAGTGACCTACCGCGCCCTGAGCACCAGGAATCTCGGCGAGATCGTCAGCTCCGACTCGTTCTAATCCAATCACGCGAGCGTCGACGACGGCCACCGCTCCCAACGTCGATGGGCCCCTCGTCCGTCCGGCTTCCTCATGAAGGCGGACGGACGAGGGGCCGTTCGCGACTCGTCCCCACGCTCCACGTCCCGCACGGACCGACCTGAGAGGACCATCGTGCGTCACCTCCCTCACTTCTTCCAAGGAGCCGCCCTGGGACTCGTCCTGCTGACGGGATGCGGGCCGAGCATGCCCGAGGGCAACCCGCTCGAAGATCCCACGGCGGTCTCGACGAGCGACCCCGCGGGCGCTGAATTCAACGCGAAGATCTCGGACCTCATGAACGACGTGAGCGCCCGCTACCGGGCTCTGGAATACGAGTTCAACGAGGACCTCCTCGCGATCCTGGATCGTGTCGAGGCGAGACTCTCGGGCAAACTCGAGAAGCTCGACCCGTTGCCAATGCCGAAACTCGATGAAGCCGAACAGCTCGACCACTTCCGGGAAGTCATCAAGCGATGGTCGGAGAAGACGGGCAAGTCGCTTCGAGCCGAACTCGACCCACTGCTGGCCGAAGTCGCCGCGAGAAAGCCGACGGGCGGGCCCGCGTTCCACCCCGAGTTCCAAAAGAAGTTCGCGGCGGTCTTTGACGACTTCATTCCCATCGAGGTCGCCGAGGCCCGCGAACGCCGCAACAAGGCCCTGCACGAAGCCGCCAGGCCACTCCTCGAAGAGTACCGAACCAAAGCGCCGGACGCGGTGAAGCGAGCCGAGGCGACGCTCGACGCGCCCCCCTACGACCTTCCCAAGCCCCCGGCGTGAGCCGGCCTGGTCTGCTCGTCAACGGACCCGCTCGGTATCATGAAGGAAAGCGGGTCCGTCACCACGAACCAGTCCGAGGTCGGTCACGATGTCGTCCGCCATCTCGATCCCGCGAATCTCCGCGGCGGAATACCTCCGTCGTGAACGTCTGGCTGAGACCAAGAGCGAGTTCCAGCGGGGACGGCTCGTCGCCATCTCCGGGGCGAGTCGGTTTCATTGTCGGATCGCGACGAACTTGATGTTCCGGCTGGTCTCGCAACTCCAAGGTCGAGGTTGTAACGTCTACGGTAGCGACCTCCGGGTCAGCGTCAACGGAGGCGAGGCTTACTTCTATCCTGATCTGTCCGTGACCTGCGGCAAGGAGGTTTTCGAGGACGACCGATTCGACTGCCTCGTCAACCCCGTCGTCGTCATCGAAATCCTGTCCGCGTCCACCGAGTCACGCGACCGCGGCGAGAAGTTTCAGGACTACCAGACGATCCCCTCGCTTCGCGAATACGTTCTGGTCTCGCAGTCCACCCGAAGGATGGAACTCTTCCGCAGGCGGGACGACGGCACCTGGCTCTACCAGTCGTGGCCTTTCTCCGAACCTCCGTTGGTCCTACAATCGATCGGCTGCACGCTCCAGGCCGACGACGTGTACTTCCAAGTGGAGGACCAGGCCGAAGGCGAGGGCACGCCCGAGACCTGAGATCATGAAGCCCAGTGCGACCGACCTGCTCGGCGAACGCGCCGACGCCGCGACCCTCTCCGCTTCCGAGATTCAGCGCTACGCCCGGCACCTCATCATGCCCGAGGTCGCCATCGAGGGCCAAAAGCGGCTCAAGGCCGCGAAGGTACTCTGCATCGGCACCGGGGGTCTTGGCTCTCCTTTAAGCCTCTACCTGGCCGCGGCGGGTGTCGGCACCATCGGACTGGTCGACTTCGACGTGGTCGACGTCTCCAACCTTCAACGCCAGATCATCCACTTCACTCCGGACGTCGGCCGGCCCAAGGTCCAGAGCGCCCGCGAGAAGCTCGAAGCCCTCAATCCCGACCTCCACGTCGTCATTCACGAACACCCGATCGACTCCTCCAACGCCCTGGAGATCTTTCGAGGATACGACGTGATCGTCGACGGCACGGATAACTTCCCGACCCGCTACCTCGTCAACGACGCCTGCGTGCTCCTGGGCAAGCCGAACGTCTACGGATCGATCTTCCGGTTCGACGGTCAGGCGTCGGTCTTCTTTCCGCCGGAAGGACCATGCTACCGCTGCCTCTACCCTGAACCTCCCC
This sequence comes from Isosphaeraceae bacterium, assembly GCA_050249155.1. Lineage (GTDB taxonomy): Bacteria > Planctomycetota > Planctomycetia > Isosphaerales > Isosphaeraceae > JBFWRA01. The sequence goes on from JBFWRA010000151.1 coordinate 2,511, forward strand.
CGCCCGACCTGGTCCCCAACTGCGCCGAGGGGGGCGTGCTCGGGATTTTGCCAGGGTTCATCGGCGTGGTGCAGGCCACCGAGACGGTCAAGCTGATCCTGGGAACGGGGCGCTCACTCGTGGGCCGGCTCCTGCTGTATGACGCCCTGGACATGACCGCCCGCGAGATGAAGGTTCGCAAGAACCCGAAGTGCCCGATCTGCGGAACGAACCCAACCATCACGGGCCTGATCGACTATCAAGCGTTTTGCGGCGTCTCGCCCGCGACGGCCCCCGCGGCGTCGGCCGTCGGCATCGCCGAGACGTCCCCCATCGCCTTGAAGGCGCTGATCGATCGAGGGGACGCCCCGACGATCCTCGACGTCCGCAATCCCGAGGAGATCGCCATCTGTCGAATCGCTGGCTCGATCGTCATCCCATTGCCCGAGTTGGCGAATCGCCTGGGTGAACTGCCCAAGGGGAAGCCGATGGTCGTCCACTGCAAGAGCGGCGTGCGAAGCAAGAAGGCGATCACGTTGCTCCAGGACTCCGGCTTCACGGACCTTCAGAACCTGACCGGGGGCATCCTGGCCTGGATCAAGGAGGTCGACCCGAGCCTTCCGGCCTACTGATCGATCGAGGATCGTCGCTTCCCATCGATCACCACCGCACTTACAATTCAAGAGGCTGTGCGACGTCGTCTCGAACCCCCAGATCCTCGAAGACGCCGCGATGCTCGCGGAAGGTTGAACCTCATGTCACGTCTCGTCCTCGCGGTCGCGACCGCCTCCTTGCTGCTCGCGGGAAACGCCCAGGCTCAGGTCGACCCGCTGCGGTACAACAACCCCCTGGCGCAGGGGAACATGTACGCCAACAACCCCGTCCTGCGGTACAACAACCCCCTGGCTCAGGGGAACATGTACGCCAACAACCCCGTCTTACGGTACAACAACCCCCTGGCTCAGGGGAACATGTACGGCAATCCCGCCGCCCCGCTCACGGGTCCCCGATTCGCACCGGGTACCGGCAACCTCCGAGGAACGAACTTCCCGATCAACAACGGCTTCGTCGGTAATGGCTCCGTGGGGTTCTCGCCGTTCGGCGTCGGCGTCGGCACGTTCCCAGGTTACGGCTACAACTACGGACCGAACCTCGGCTACGGCGCCGGGTTCACGAACGGCTTCGACGGGCGACTTCCCGGCGGCTTCGTCGGCCAGGGTCCAGTTCAGGGGATCGTCGGATCGACTCGTTTCAACCCCGGGGCGAACAACCTGCTCAATGGCGTCGGCATCGGTAACGGCAACCGCGCCACGGCACCACGGACCCGCGTTCCCAGTCGCCGGCGCTAATTCCACCGCACCGTCGATCCCTCTCGCACGTCGAACCCGCCCTTCGAGAGGGCGGGTTCCGCTTTGGTTCCCGGGAAGTCGATCGCGAACTCACGTCTCCGCCAGGGATTCCCAACTCACTCTCTCCGACAAAGTGCTCGCTTCGAGCAGGGCTTGGCTGTCCTTCGTGGATTCGCCATACTATGTTCCCCAGGGACGCTGGGGGGAGCCGCGACGCGAGCTGCGCACGGCCGCGACCGCGAACCGAAGTGTGCGGAGGGGAGCCATGGTGGGTCAAACGCCCTTGATCGAAAAACTCCGGGAGCTGGCCAGGAACCTCTGGTGGACCTGGCAACCCAACGTCGTGGCCCTCTTTCGAGAGCTCGACCCGTCGCTCTGGCGAAAGGTCGACCACAATCCGGTCGAGTTCCTGAAACTGATCGCGCCGGAGCAACTGGTCCGTCGAGCCGCGGAGATGGCGTTGGACTCCCGGATCGACTACGCCTTCCGGAGACTGTCGGAGTATCTCAAGAACGAGGACTCCTGGGGAGCGCTTCACGCGACGACCCTGCGTTCCAGGCCGGTGGCGTACTTCTCCGCGGAGTTCGGCCTGCACGAGAGCCTTCCGATCTACTCGGGCGGCCTGGGCGTGCTGGCGGGCGACCACCTCAAGAGCGCCAGTGACCTGGGAATCCCACTGATCGGCGTTGGGCTGGCCTACAACCAGGGCTACTTCCGCCAGTCCCTGGACTCCGAAGGCTGGCAGGTCGAACAGTACCTCAACGCCGACCCGGAACTCCTTCCGATCGAGGAAGTGATTGGACGCGACGGCAAGCCGTTGAAGGTCTCCATCGACACCCACAGCGGCGTGCTCCATGCCAAGCTCTGGAGAGTCGAGGTCGGCCGAACCCTCTTGTTGCTCCTGGATTCGGCCGTCCGTGAGAACAACGAGTCGGATCGATCGTTGACCGCCAGGCTCTACGGTGGCGACGCCAGGGTCCGCATCCGGCAAGAACTCTTGCTGGGCATCGGAGGAATCCGGGCGTTGCACGCGCTGGGAATCCGTCCGTCCGTCCTGCACCTGAACGAGGGCCACAGCGCCTTCGCCGGTCTGGAGCTGATCCGGCACGAGATGGAGTCCTCGGCCGTCGCGTTCGGCGAGGCCGCGCGGAACGTCGCGGCGATGACCGTCTTCACCACCCACACCCCTGTCGCCGCCGGCCACGACCGCTTCCCCGCCCAACTCGTCGAGGAGCACCTCGGCAAGATCCGCGAGGCGACGCACCTTTCCTACGACGATTTCATGGGTCTGGGCCGAGTCAACCCCGGCGATCACAGCGAACTCTACTGCATGACCGTGCTGGCCTTGAGACTCTCGAGACACGCCAACGGCGTCTCCTCGCTGCACGGTCAGGTTTCCAGGCGCATGTGGAACCCCCTGTACCCGTCCAAGACCGAGGAGGAAGTGCCGATCGGCCACATCACCAACGGCGTCCACCTGCCGTTCTGGATGGCCCCGCAGATGCAGGCTCTGTTCGACCAGCACCTCCGATCCAACTGGCGCGCCCATCAGCGCGACCCGGAGACCTGGGAAGGAGTCTCCACGGTCGACGACGCCGAACTCTGGGAGACCCAGCAGGTCCTCAAGGCCAGGCTGATCGACTTCGTCCGACGCCGCCTGACCGTCCAGGCCCAAAAGCGCGAGGAGGGAGACGAGGCCATCCGAAAGGCCCAGGCCGCGCTGGACCCGAACGCTCTGACGATCGGCTTCGCTCGACGGTTCGCCACTTACAAGCGCGCCGGGCTCTTGATGCGCGACGTCAAACAGCTCACCGAGATCGTGACCTCGTCCGACCGCCCGGTCCAACTCATCTTCGCGGGCAAGGCGCACCCCGAGGACCGCTTTGGCAAGGAACTGATCCAGGGGATCGCCCGGCTGACCAAGCAAGAACCGTTCGTCGGGAAGATCGTCTTCCTGGAGGATTACGACATCAACGTCGCCCGGCAGCTTGTGCAAGGAGTCGAGGTCTGGCTGAACAACCCCCGACGTCCCCAGGAAGCCAGTGGAACGTCCGGGGAGAAGGCCCTGCTCAACGGGGCGTTGAACTTCTCGATCCTGGACGGCTGGTGGGCCGAGGCGTACGACGGCACCAACGGATTCGCCATCGGCAACGGCCAGACCCATTCCAACGTCGAGATCCAGGACGCGCGCGACCACGACTCGCTGATCGAGACGCTGGTCGGCCAGGTGATCCCGCTTTACTACAATCGGGACGCCACCGGCCTTCCCCGAGGTTGGGTCGCCCGTCAAAAGAACGCGCTGCGAACCCTCGCCTGGCGTTTCAATTCCGACCGGATGGTGATGGACTACGTCAAGAACTGTTACCTGCCCGCCGCGGGCGGCCTCTCCTGCCTGATGAAGCGTTAAGGCGTATTCAAGAATCAATCCGAAACGACGCGCGACCCGGCGCGGGCGGAAAGCCCCCGCCGGGTCGTTTCGCTCTCCTGGAGAAGCGAGGGAGGGGCCGCGGGCTCCCCTGCACGCATTCCTGGGCGTCTCGTGGCACACGGCGAGCGACAGGCTGGCCCCGACAGGGGTACGCGAATCCAAACCAAGCCGATTCGGAACCCATCGCCTCGAACGTGGTCCAGGGCGTTCTCGACTCTCGCGAGCGTTGACCCGGGAATCCCATCGCCGGTGACTCGGGAAGCCGCTTGACGGCCTGTTTTTTCGCGGGTCGTTCCGTGGGTCTTTGGATTGAGTCGCGCACGTACGGTGAGGGATCGTCAATCGTCGATCTCATGAAACCGCTCGTTGACAAGTGCGCACAGCGCGATCATCGCGTCCGCCGCGTCGGACCCGCGCGCTTCCAAATCGAGTACGGTGCCAAACTCGGCGGCCAGACCCATCAGGTCCAGCGCGCTCTTGCCGTTGACCACCCTCCCGTTGAATGATACGCGAATCTCAGCCTGGAACCGCTGCGCATGGCGCGCGAAACTGCTGGCGGCCCTGAGGTGCAAGCCCATGGCGTTGACGATCTCTACTGTACATATGCACATATTCATAATACTCTTGCTCCAATTTACGCGATGCGTCCCTGCCCGGCTCAATCCCCATCGAACGCGTTCGTCCCCATCAGCCCCAAGGAAGCGAATGGGAATACGTGGGTAGGGCCACGCACCGTCCAGCGTTCTCTGTTCCTTCCGCTGGCACGATGGCGTGACCCACCCACGCTCGACGCGGGACGAGCACTCCCGCGTTCGATTTGGTTCAATTCTGGCGCGTGTGAGATCCCACCGACTGTCCCTTACCTGACACTTTCGTCTTTTTTTTCACCGCTTCGTCATGCGAACGTCCTCGCATGCGTGCTAGCCCATGGAGCGACCAGACGGCCAGGGCGATTCCGGGTCACGCCGCCCCTTGACTCAGGCACCCAGATCCTGGAACTCGGGAAGTGATTCCCAGCCTGTTCCTGAGAGCGGAGCGTCGATCGTCGGGAGACCGCGTTACACGACGTGCCGGTCATAATAGCCTCGGACCGTGGCGTAACACTCGCAGCTTGACTGCTCCAGGGCGGACCGATCTCGGATGACGATCGTCCCTCGTCGATACTTGATCAGTCCGGCGTTCTGAAGGACTCCCGCCACGACCGTCACGGTCTGCCTTCGGACTCCGAGCATCAAGGCG
>JBFWRA010000152.1:0-7490 GCA_050249155.1 Isosphaeraceae bacterium
TGTCGCTGATAAAGAATCCGAATTAAACAGGCCATCGTCAGGGCTTCGATGGAATTCTGAAGCGCGAACCGCGGCGATCCCAAGACTCGGGCAAGCGGGCTCCTATGGAAGTTGAAGCGAACGGCTTGGAATAATCCTCTGCCTCGAACTTCGGCGATTTTCCCCTGATGCTTGTCCTTGAGTTTCACGAGACGTTCTCTGAGGTATCCCCCTTTCTGACGGACTCGGTCCAGAAGGTCTTCCTCATGAAAGACGTTCAAGGTCTCGATGGCGACGGCGCATGACTCACCCAGGCCCCCGAATGTGGTAGAGTGCAAGGCGCTGTCCCGGTGGCGGCCATACGCCTTCTTGAAGAGCTTGTGTGAAGTAATCATCGCGCCGATCGCGTGCTTCCCGCCCCCGAGTGCTTTCGAGAGCGTCAAGACGTCCGGGATGACGGCTTCGGATTCAAACGCGCAAAAGGTTCCTGTCCGTCCCATTCCCACCTTCACCTCGTCCAGAAGAACGAGTATCTGGTTCTCACGGCAGAGCCTGGCTAACGCTTTCAGGTAGCCCTCTGGCGGTTCGACGACCCCCTGTCCCTGAATCGTTTCGAGGACGATGGCGATGATGGAATTGGTCCTCCCGTCCACGCGATTTGTAATGATCGCGTCTTCAATCGCTCGCAATTCGCCGTAGGGAACCTCGACGACGTGTTCCTTGGACAGCCCAAGGAGGAATCCATCCTGGAATCCCCCACTGGTGGTCAGGGAAAGCGACCCGTGGGTCTTTCCGTGGTAGGAGCCCTTGGCCACGACGTATTTTGTCTTGGCAGGGCCCTGCACTCGCTCGCAGAGCTTCATCCCGGCCTCGACCGCCTCGGCCCCGGAAACAGTGAAAAAGCAAACTTCGAGCGGGTCGGGCAGCAGTTGCGCGAGATTGTAGGCCAGCGCCGATTGCAGTCGTAGCGGGGCCACCTTCAGCGCGTCGATCATTTTTCGTTCGTGGCAACGCCGCTCGGCCTGGAGGATGCGGGGATGATTGTGGCCCAGACCTAGCACTCCGATCGAGGACGAGAAGTCGAGGACGGTCCGACCGTCTCGCAAACGGATCTCCACCCCTTCAGCGGAATGCACGTCCATGCGGGTGAACCCGAGTAGGCTGTAGGACTTCAACAGTCCCGGGTTGATGTGGCGCCTGAATAGCCGGTTCGATCGTCGGATGTCCAGTCCGAAGGATTGATCTAAGGTCAGTAGATTTAATGGAGCGTTCATTTTTCAGTTGGAGAGTTGAAGTTCCAGGGGTGCCGCTGCGAGGCCTCCGATCCTCCGAAACAGACTCGACGAGAGCCCGGGGTCCACGTGGTGTGTGAACTCGTCTAGGCCAGGAAAAGAAGCCCGAAAAGTCGCCGCCGACATGCGAGAATCCTTGGCGGGGTTGATACGGCCACCGCACTCCAGGACCATGCGGTCCAGTCGTTCGAGCGCGGACAATAGTTCGTCGCCCAAATTGGCGAAGTCCAAGGCCAAGGTGACGCCGGGCATCGGGAACGAGAGCATTCCGAGCGCCGGGGTGTCGCCGAATTCCTTGAGTACCCCGAGGAACGGGGCGAGCCGACTCCGCGCGACTTCCTTAAGGATCGACCGAATCACCTCCTCACCTTCCTTGGGGGGTACGACGCACTGCCACTGCAGAAAGCCGCGCCTGCCATAAAGACGGTTCCAGTGATTGACCCTGTCCAAAGGATAGAAGAATGGTTCATAATGTGAACTGAAGCAGCGACAAGTTCGCCACTGACGGTGGTAATGGAGGGAATTCAACAACCTCGCCGTCCACGGCGACAGCAAGCCCGGGGGCAGATTCTCAGGAACCGTCCAAGGTAGACGCCGGGCCGACGGACGCGTCGATGCGAGATCCTTCGGCTGGTGATTTCCACGGAGGAACAACCCGCGACACAACCCCCGGCCCCCAGCCAAACAGTCAATCCAGGCGACGCTATACTCATAATTCTCTATTGATTCTTGGGAAAGTGCGAAGAATTGGTCCAAATCATCGAACCGGATCGACTCCACGGCGAGGTTCGGACTGCCGATCGGCTTGAGCTTGAGCTCGGCCCAAAGGATGACGCCGGTCAGTCCGAGTCCCCCCAGAGTCGCGCGGAACAAATCCGGGTTCGAGCCCCGTGAGCAGGCGGTGAGACCACCATCGGTGCGCCACAACAGGAACCGTGTCGAGTGGTTGCCGAAACAGCCGGCCCAGTGGTGGTTTTTCCCGTGGACGTCGTTGGCGATCGCCCCACCGACGGTGACGTGCATCGTGCCTGGAGTAACGGGTAGGAACCAACCGCGAGGCACACACAGACTGAGTATCTCTCCGAGTGAGACGCCCGCTTCGCAGCGGATCGCTCCAACCTCCTCGTCAAAAAAAACAATACGATTAAGTTGCCGTGTTGATAATAGGTATCCACCCTCGTTGAGACAGGCGTCGCCGTAACTCCGTCCGGCCCCCCGAGGCAGGACCGGATGACCACGAACGGAGTCCAGCAGGCTCGGAACGTCGGCGAGCGCCTCAGGGACCAAACAGCCCTCGTGCGCCACCTTTGGATATCGCCCCCAGGACTCCCAACCGCCGTCAAACTCGGAACGCATCGCCCTGATCGCCCGTTTTCAAGACGATCCCCCTGCCAGCCCAGGTCGACTCCTGGTGGACGACGTTATTTAGGCCATCTGCACCGGACGTCGTTCCCCCAGGTCCGACTGGCAAGGGCTGCGGTTTCGCAGTTGGCCTGGGAATCCGGAGCACATTTCCGATCAGATAGAATGCGTAAGTAATCACAATGCCTTTCCGGGTGAGCCGCAGTTTCCCCCCCGAATGGCTAGCGAAACCCGATCGAAGGAAGTCGTGGACCCTTCTGTCAAATACATAAGAATAACGATAAATATTTCTTAGATCTGCTTCAGAGAGACCGGTTTCCGAACTCTCGAGTAGCACCAAGGACATGTGCGTCGAAGGAGAACGGTCGATGCAGACGGGAACGGCGAATCCGTAGAGTCCCAGGATGAACGTGGCGGACAGCGCCGCACCGAGCGTGGATACGACATATGTCGGAAAAGAGGAATAAGCCGATCGTAAGGCCAGGTGGCTCATCAGGACTGAGAGGAAGACGCTCACGAGGATAAGGCGGATCAGGGTCGACACGAGCCGTTTCACACAGATTAGCCGGAACACGACCAGTTGTAAGAAAGAAAAGACCAGCAGAGCCAGACCTAATGTGACTGTGAAGTACGTCAGATCATGGATTATCGCGAACGCCACCGGACGAGCTCCCCAATCTAATGATGAGGTGTGAGGTGCGACGTACTCATCCAAGCGCTGGTTCTTTCGATTTTCCGCTGTTAACCAGCGTTTTTCACGCTTCTGTGCCGTCATGTTCTGTAGTAAGTCATCCAAAGTGGCGCAGCGGGCATGTTCGCGTAGGGCCTCCTCCAGGGGTACGACAATGAGGGCCTGGAGGATCGGCGATGAGCGACGATCGTCGGTGCTGGGAGTGGGACCTCGCGGTGAAGCCGAGGATCGTCCTGGCCGTGGTGCGATCGGGGCTAGAGTTCTCTGAGGACCGACGCTCTCCATAACACCACGATCGTCACGATACAGCCCGAATCGCGAGGTGACGTGGATGGAGTCGAACCTCGGCGAGCCCGGACGTCGTAGGCCTGGATCTTGGGGTTCGCCGCGATTCGACTCCAGAGACCCGATGAGTGGCTGAGTCAAAATGCCCTGGAAAGATTGAGATCTGAGGTCTCAGGCTCTGGGACGTTCCGTTGAGCCAGCTGTCCAATCGGTTTTTTGTTGACGCCAGTCCTTGTGAGACGTCACGATCCGTTGAAACGGTCGAGTGGATCGTTGAGATTCAAACGGGTCGAGGACGAATCATGCGAGCGCGTGCCGCGGTCGGGCTTCTCACCCTCCTGGTTGGACTGGCGACGTGCGGTTGCATCGAAGGCAAGCGACTGAACCTCGTCCGGTATGACAGGGATTCCGACACGTTCCACGTCGTCGAGATCTACGTGAATCTCGCCACGAAGGAGAAGAAGGAACTCGACCACGTCGCCGATCTCTGGGCGAGGAAAGCCGACCTGATCGTCAACCCTGGGTCATGGTTCACGATTTTCGGCTCCCCGACGTTGCTGGAACGAAAAGAGCCCCATTCCTACAAGGTGGTCAACGTCGCGACTCCGGACGGGAACGAGCCAAAAACCCACGAGACCGCCGCCGATCTCGACGCCGTCAAGGTCAAGCCCGGGGAATTCTTCCTGAATGAGCATAGAACGTTATGCTATTATCATGAAGTGACGGTGCCCGGCGCGGTGGTCGACGTCGCGATGAGGGAGGTCGTCCCCGATCTCGCGGAGTTTCTGGCCAGCTTCGCGGAAGACCAGATTCGACAGTCCGGAAAAGAGAACTCGGTGGTCGAGACCTGGGACGAGATTCGGGCTTCGTTCCTCTCCAGGGCGGAGCGGAAGCCGGAGAAGCCCGCGTCCGACGAGGAGAACGCGAAGTCCAAGCGGAGCCCGCTGGAACAAACCTCGCTCCGATTGCTGATCAAGGCGGGTGTGGATCGCACCTTGCCGTTTTCCCGCTCGGGCGACCGATTCTCGATCACGCTGCCCCTTTCCCCCAGGGATTGCGACGAGGCCGTCGCGACGATCGACCTCATGCGGGAAGTCCTCGCGGAGGTGAAAGAGGAAACGCCCGACGAGAAGGGCATCGCCGAGTTCCTCAGGTCTCTGGAGGCAAGCCATCTCAAGGGGGTCGGCCTGCGCGTGACGGTCCCCGCCGAGGCGCTCTCCCGGCTCGAAGCGGCCCGGTTCGACGTCACACCCGACCCGGCGAGGAAGCAGGTCTACCGAACGACGGCCGCCTCGATCCAGGGGCGAGGGATCACCATCAACCGGACCGACCTGCTGCCGGACTTGTTGAAGCGATTCGGCCCATTGAGTGATTGAAGAAGCCAGACCGTTGAATCTCGGCCAGTCGTCGATCGTCGACCCGTTCGGGAACTGGTTAACCTTCTTCCGCCTGGGCGCGGAATGACCCGAGCCTTGGGCTTTATCATCAACTTGACCCCTCGGCCCGTTGGAGTTCCCGCTGAAGCCGGCGATGGACCCATGAACGAACGTGCAAGGGTCGCTCTCTTGTGGACCAAGCCAGGGCCGTCTAGAGTCAATCCGGACCGGGTTCGTCACGCGGGTCCCTTCACCACGGCCAGGTCGTCGTCCAGGACTCAGGTGCATGGTGACGTCCGCGAAATCCCTCGGCATCGACAGACTGAGCGTGGAAAATCGCCTTCGGCTCGTTGAAGAGATTTGGGATGGCATCGCCGCGAGCGTCGAATCGATGGGAATTCCGCAATCCCACAAGGATGAACTCGATCGGAGGCGAGCGGCGATGGAGGCGGACTCCACCGCGGGATCGTCCTGGGACGTCGTGAAAGCGCGATTGAAAGAGACGCCGGGGAACGCGCGGTGATCATCCGACCCGAAGCCGAGGCGGACCTCGCGGATGCCAGAAGTTGGTAAGAGCGGCGGCGGACGGGGCTCGGTGACGAATTCCTGGACGTCGTCGAGGAGCTTCTGGAAGGAATCCAGCTTATGCCGGAATCCCATCGGATGATCTCCAAGCGAGTCCGAAGAGCGCTCACTCGACGATTCCCATTTTCGGTTTATTACTTGATCGAGGCCGACGAAGTGGTCGTCATCGGAGTACTTCACAGCCAGCGGGACCCGAGCCGTTGGAAGGCTCGCTCTTGAACGGGCTTTTCAAGCCGCACTCGATTTAAGAACGAACCGGCCCCTTGGCGCGTTCGAGTTCCCGGCGAACGTGCCTGGCCGCCCAGCGCGACAGGACCCAGTCGAACGGGCCGGGGAGCCATCGCGAGAGTTTGACGATGGTCCAGGGTGTCCAGGTGGGGAAGACGAACGCCTCGCGACGGTCCAGGCCGTCGAGGATTCCCCGGACCACCTTCGCGGTCGATTCTCCTTTCGGCATCGATCCCATGGCGGTCGGGTCGTCCAGGGCGATCCTGGAGAACTCGCTCTCGGTCCGCGCCGGGCAGGCGGCCCAGACCCGAACTCCCGTTCCTCTCAGCTCGTAACGGAGCGCGGTGACCAGCCCGTTGACCGCGTGCTTGCTCGCCACATAAGCCGTCGAGTAGGGCAATCCGACGAATCCGAGGACCGAGGAGATCTGGAGAATCTGGCCGCTTCCCCTGGCCTTCATGTGGCTGGCCGCTCGCTGGGTGAGGTCCGCCAGAGCCAGGACGTTGACCTCGAAGATCCTCGCGACGACGTCGAAGTCCTGGTGGGCGAATTCGGCGTAATGGCCGATCCCCGCGTTGTTCACGAGGAGGTCGACCCCACCCGGCATCGCCTCGGCGGTCCTCCAGAGGTGGCGGCGGAATTCCGCGTCGGCCAGGTCGCCCGCCAGGATGCGCACCCGACCCTCGGGGAGTTCCGCCGCCAGGGCCTCGAGCCGGTCCTGGCGTCTGGCGGTCGCCAGCACCGTCATGTCCCGGTCCAACGCGAGTTGGCGAACGATCTCCCGGCCCAGGCCGGCGGAGGCACCCGTCACCACGGCGTTTTGAAGGGTCGTCGGGGTCAATCGGGGGTTCTCCTTCGAGAAACGAGGATCGGGAGACGGGGGGCGGACCCTCGTCGGCCAGGATCGCGGGTTGTGTCCACGGCGGAACGTTCGATAGAATACCGCATTCTGGGGCCGATTCCCCACCGCGAGCCCCCCAGATTCGGGGCGTTCGACCCAACCGGAATGAGGACTGCCGTGGCCACGACCGACGCCGGAGCGACCGAGACTCAAGCCCGACCCTTCACCGGAGCCGACGTGCTTGTCGAGTCGCTGGTACGGCACGGGGTCGAAGTGCTCTTCGCCTACCCGGGCGGCGCGAGCATGCCCATGCACCAGGCGCTGACCCGATTCCGCGACCGCATCCGGACGATTCTGCCGCGACACGAGCAGGGCGGCATCTTCGCCGCGGAAGGTTACGCGCGGGTCACCGGCAAGCCAGGCGTGGTCATGGCCACCTCCGGCCCGGGAGCGTTGAACCTGGTGACCGGCCTGGCTGACGCCAAGATGGACTCCCTGCCGCTGATCGCCATCACCGGCCAGGTGCCCTCGCACGTCATCGGGACCGACGCCTTTCAGGAAACCCCGATGGTCGAGGTCTGCCGGGCGATCACCAAACACCACTACCTGGTGCAAAGCGCCAAGGACGTCGCCAGGGTCGTGAAGGAAGCGTTCCATATCGCGAGCACCGGCAGACCGGGCCCCGTGCTGATCGACATGCCCAAGGACATTCAGAACACCCTGGTGCCTGACCCCGACTACGACGTGGCGATGGACCTGCCGGGTTATCTGCTTCCCAAGCCACCCCGGCCGGAAAGGATCCGGGAGGTTCTGGCGGCCCTGAAGGCCAGCAAGAAGCCGATCATCTACTG